>JBAYCO010000200.1:0-7218 GCA_041668685.1 Victivallaceae bacterium
GGAAAAGATTTGGGCTATACTTCCGATGACAACCCGTTTAACAGCATAAAGCCTCTCCCCAAACAGGAAACACCCAGGGAAATTTTTACCGAGGAAGAACTGCGTCTGATATTTGCCGATCCGCCGCCTTTGATGAAAGCGATGTTTACCGTTGGTATTTGCACCGGATTACGTGAAGGCGATGTGGCGACCTTGAAATGGTCCGAAATCAGTAATTGGCACGACGGCAAATCAACGGTTCAGGATTTCCTGCATGAGGAAATCATCCGCATTACCCGTAAAACCAAGGTCAAAGTAATTATTCCAATTGAAGTAGAATTGGCGGAGTGTCTGGCCGAGCAAGCGGCAAAACGTATCGCAGAGTCGCCATATTCGGAATATGTGATCCCGGAAGCAGCAGAGCAATATTTACAAGAAGCCCGTAATCTGTCAAAACAAATCATCCAATATTTATCCTCGCTTGGAATTGTTACCAAAATCAAACGTCCAGGTTGTCAACGTCGACAAAGCGTTAAAGATTTTCACAGTTTGCGGCATTGCTTCTGTTATTATGCCGGGATCAAAGGCGTACCGCTGCCGGTGGTACAGAGCATCGTCGGCCATATTTCCGCCGATATGACGAAACACTATCAGGATCATGCTGACAGGAAGGCAAGACTCAAAGGTATCGCCATGATGCGCGGACTTGTTTCCGGCGAAAGTTCCGCCGGTAAAAACAGTGTGCAGGATATGATGCGGAAACGTCTGCGCGAGTTGAGTGATACCGCTCCAGATTCATTGATTATCCAGTTGAATTTACTGGCGGACAAACTGCTGGAACAGGAAAAAGTGCCTATCCCTATTCACTTAAACTCATAGAAATTGAGAACTAAAGATGCGCCGGATTTACCAATCACTCCGGGGCAATTAAAGCGGTCAAGCTTATTTTCCTGTAGCATCATTCGCTTCGTTTCAGGTTCAAATGCACAATGTCTATGTTATAGATATTTTTGCCTTTTAACTTATTTTGCAGTTCAGTTTCCGGCCGTCAAGCATTCGCAGATTTTCCATTTGCAGCGCTTCGAAAAGCTCCGCCAGAGATTCCGGAGACGTAATCTGAACATGTCCGAATTCACATTCAAACGCAATCGACAAATAATCCGATGCGGCCCGGATATTGCTGAGCGTTTCCCATGCCAGCAGTAAATTTTCCGCTTCCAGTTTGAGCTCAAATTTTGGCAAATGCCCCTTAATACAGTAAAATGCTTTGTTTTCCATAATATGCCTTTTCCTTTGAAATTATAAATCCATGCCGCGACTCGGCTTTTTGCTTATAACCGGAGTCGGTCGCAAGCTGCTGGTTTTGCGTGAACGCCTCAGGCTTTCTTTCAAAAGACGGGAAAAATCCCCCTGTGTAAGCCTGGTCTTTTCTTCCGAAGTCAATGGGGAAAGCAAATTGTCGGCAATTTTTTTCTCAATAATCGCCAACTGTTGAGGCGCAATTGGTTCATCAGCCAAAGCGTCATTGATCATTTTACTGGCGGCTCTTTGCGTCATATTTTCCGGAATCTCATCAATTTTTCCCCGTTCTCTTAAATCATCAAGCACCTTAAGCTGTGAATCATAAGCCGGATAGTCGAGTTCTTTAAACTCCGGCATATCCGGTTTAGATTACGTTCCCGGCTTTCTCTCAAAAGGCGGGCAAAATCCCCCTGAGTGAGCTTATTTTTTTCTTCCCAAGTCAATGCGGGAAGCTGATTGTTTGCAATTTTTGGTCTAAAAAAATCGTCAACTTTTTTCTGTTTATCAATGCAATAGCATTGAATTTTCCGGAAATCGTGGAATATTGCATAAAGGAAAGAGCCATTTTCGGGAGATTATTCTTTGATGAAAAACTTCAACGATGATCTGACAAGCGTTTTTTCGCGAAAACTCATGTCTTCGCAGATGCGGCTTGTTGAAGCTAATAAGGCAATCGCCTCTCCCACGCCTGGCCATACCCAGATACACCTGCACCCGGACCGCCTGCACATCACATATACTGAAAAGGGAAAAGGCCGATGCCGCGTCGAAGGCAGGGAATATAATATCCATCCCGGGGTCATGCATTTTGTTTACCCTAACGAAATACATCAATATCATACGGCCCCGGAAGATCCTTACCGCACCTATTTTCTGCATTTCGACTGCATCGGCAAAGCCCCGAAAGGACCAAGACTTATTCTGGTCAATAAGAAAGACAGAAAGAAAATCAACCAACTCTTCAATAAACTCTTTTATTTCTATCATTACTACAAAGGCGTTGCCAGAACGGAACGGATTCTCGCTCTGCTTTTTGAATTGTTCGCCGAAATATCCGATTACACGGATTCTTTATCTCAACAGGGTAAAAAAAACGTTTTCGATGAAGAATTTTTTATGGACGTGCTCAACCAGCTTTATACGCCACCATTCCACAATCCGGGGATCGATGTGATGGCCAGGCAGAAAAATATGAGCCGGCGGACATTTACCCGGGTTTTCAGAAGAAATACGGGAATGTCGGTCGTTGAATATCTTACCCGGGCAAAACTGACCCATGCCCGTTACCTGCTTGAAAATTCAAATTTATCTATAAAACAGATAGCTTCCGAATGCGGATATGCAAACTCCCAGAATTTAAGGAGAGCTTTAAAAAAGTTCTCCGCATGAGACCGCGTTCCTCCCTGCGCAAGCTGTCCGCCGTAAACGTCACCCGTGCCAAAATGGCCCGCCAGGATTGCATTTAACCCGTTGGGATTGTTGCTTTCCTGACTTCCATGTTTTATAATAATAAAAAAGCTGGTTCGGATTGGTCCGCAACCGGGATGAAATCAAACAACGGATATAGGAAATGATTATTGACAGCCATCTGCATTTAAAGGGCGACAAGGAAACGGCAGTGTCCTTTGATAATATTAATGAGATGATTGATGATCAGCAAAGCGCCGGCGTAGACAAGTCATGTCTCATGCACGGCCGCAGTACCCTTCCCTGCTTTTACTTTGATGAACAAGCTCAACAAGAGACCGCAGAAAACCTCAGAACAATAGTTAATGCCTATCCCGGCAGATTTTATGCTTTATTGTATCTGAATCCGCTGTTGCCGACGGAATTCCTGGCAAAAGTTCTGCAGGAATACATAGTGGACGGGCCGCTGACCGGAGTCAAACTCACCTGCCAGATGAATGCCAGGGACAGACGTCTGGATGAAATATGCAGTTTCATTGAGGTTAACGATATTCCGGTTTTATGGCATTCATGGTATAAAACGGTTTGCAGATATCCGTTCGAATCGGATCCGTCCGATATCGCTTATTTCGCCGGTAAATTTCCCGGCATACGGATACTCATGGCTCATTTGACCGCCGCCCGTGCCCGGGGAATCCAGGATATCAAAAATTTCCCGAATGTCTCGATTGACAGTTCCGGCTCGCAACCGGAAGACGGCTATATGGAATATGCCTTGAAACATATCGGGGCTGACCGGATATTATTCGGTTCGGATTATCCCTGCCGGGATATTTCGACCCAAATGGGCAGGGTCGAATCCGTCGGACTGACCAAGGCGGAAAAAGAAAAGATATTATGTTCCAATGCATTAAGATTTTTTGAAGGATGAGGTAATTATGAATCTGATTGACTGTTCAAGCTGGTACGGCAAATGGCCTTTCAAGGATTTAAGGTATTCAGATTTGCCGACGATGGAAAACAAGCTGAAGTCCTGCGGGATAAAAAAAGTGTTTATATCGCCGCTTGACGCGGTTTTTTCCCAGGCCGCGCATGATGCAAACGATAAACTGGATGAACTGCTCGGTGATAATGCTTTTTTCTCCCTGGTACCGGTCATTGATCTTATGATGCCCGACTGGCGGGAAGCCGTTGACAAGGCTATTGCCGCGGAAAACGTGAAAATCATAAAACTGCTTCCCGAATACCACCTCTACGAACTCAATGAGGAAAAACTTGAAGAGCTCGTTGAAAAAACTTCCGCAAGCGGCCTGGTCATTTCCGTTCCTTTCAAAATAGAAGATCCCCGGGGACAGTATCCGCTTTTGGATATAAAAGGGCTTGATCCGGTAAAAACCGCCAAAGTCCTGTCGTATTTCCGGCAGCAAAAATTCATCATCAATAATGCTTACTGGAGAGACTTGAACGATATTTACTATATTCTCGAGAACGCCTGCTTCGACATCGCGATGCTCGAGCCGGTGCCGCCTCTAAAAAAAATAAAAGAAAAATATTCGCTCGAGCGCTTTGTATTTGCCGCCAACTGTCCGCTTTTTTACCCGGAAGGCAACCTGAACAAACTGAAATATGCCGGACTGCCGCAGGAAGATATAGACAAAGTGGCATTTAAAAATATTGAAAAGCTGCTAACCCGGAGGACAATAAGATGTCTTATTCACCAAAATCATGGAATAAATATAAAAACAGCCTGAAGTTCCTGGCTCAGGGCAGCTCGACTTCCTCGAAAGTGCCGCGCTTTGAGAATATCGATCCTGCTCAGATAGTCCGAGGCAAGGGGTGCCGTGTCTGGGATTTGGACGGAAATGAATATATTGATTACCGCAACGGTCTAGGACCGGTGACCCTGGGATATTGCATCCCGGAAATAAACGCCGCAGTCATTGAACAACTGAATAAAGGGATTTTGTTCGGGCATCCCCACGTTCTGGAGGGGGAAGCGGCCGAAATGCTGACTGCGGTGATTCCCTGCGCGGAACGGGTGCGTTTCCTCAAAACCGGCGGCGAAGTGCTGGCTGCCTGCATCAAAATAGCCCGGGCGGCGACCGGCAGAAATAAAATCGTCCAATGCGGCTACAACGGCTGGCTGAACAGTTTGAGCGCTCCGTCCGGCAATGTCCCGGCGGGAATAGCTGACAGCCAGCCGGTCAAAGGCGTACCGCAACAGATCAGCAGTCTGCACCGTTCACTCGGCTGGGCGGACTATGAAGCGTGGGAAAACGCATTTTCCGAAGACGGCGAAAACATCGCTGCCGCCGTGCTTGCTGCCGATTACCCGGAAATGGAAAAGGGAAAGGAATTTTTTCCTTTCGTCAGAGATCTGACCGAAAAATACGGAACGTTGCTGATAATCGATGAAATCGTCACCGGCTTCCGGCTGGCTTTCGGCGGTGCGCATGAATATTTCAATTTCATGCCGGATATGGCGGTCTTCGCCAAAGGCTTCGCCAACGGCATGCCGCTTTCTGCGTATGTGGGAAAAGCGGAACTTGTCGATTCCGCCCGGAGCATCGGAATATCCTCCACCTTCGCGGGAGAGGCTTTATCACTGGCGGCACTCAAAGCGGTGACCGCATTTTATAAACGGAATGACGTCATCGGACACCTTTGGAAATACGGGGAAATGCTGTGGTCTCAGGTGAACCGGATTTTCAAAGAAAATGAAATTCCCGCCCAGGTGAAAGGGGTTGGCGTCTGCCCGTTGATAGACTTTGAAAATCCGGCTGAAAAAAACGCTTTTTTCCGGAATTGCTATCTTAACGGCTTATCTCTGTATGACGTATCATACGTTAATTTTTCGCACAAGGAAAAAGATATCAACGAAACAGTAGACAGAATAGAAAAAGCAATATTAAACTGTTAAATTATTGAACCGGAGGATGGACAAATGAAAAAAACAAAGAAGTTCACACTCGTCGAATTGCTCGTGGTGATCGCGATCATAGCGATCCTCGCTTCAATGCTGCTGCCGGCTCTCAATAAAGCTCGAAATGAAGCCAAATTGACTAGCTGCCTCAGTAATGTGAAACAGATAGGAGTTTCGTGTTTTCTTTATGTCGATAATTATGACGGATATCTGCCCGGTTGTGGCTTTTTTACAGGCAATCTATGAAACTCTCAGAGACTTGGTATGAAAATGCTTTTCGGCTTAACGGAAAAACCAATACAGGGAAAAATCATGCAGGAAGTTAACAACAAAATCGTACGACTCCAAAAAAATCTGAGTTCTTTGAGGGAAAACCGCTTTCTGAAATTAATACATAACGCTTTTTTTGCCTTGCCGATACTGGCGGGAGTGCCGTTTTTCGCTTTGACGGGACAAAAGGTCTACGCCGCTTCGGAAGATATGGGTAACGGTTTCCGGGATTATGGCGTGGTCAGCCCGATAAGCAGGAGCCGCGGGCTGGTCGCGACTGTCGACGGTGACGGGCGTAATGTCGTACTGCTCTGGCTGCACGATTACCGCGGCGGCTACGCTTTGCTGATGATTGACGCCGAAACCGGCAAAAGCGATCAGTTCCCGATGCCTTTCCGTGTACACAGAACTCCTTTCACATCGCTGCTGTCGAGCAAGAACAAATTCTACACGCATTTCGGCAGTCATTTCGTCGAGTTTGATCCCGTTAAACGGGCTTTCACTTTCTGTCGGAAAACCGCCCCGCTGATGGCGATGAGCATGACCGAGGACGATAACGGCGTCATCTGGGCGGCAACTTATCCTGAATGCGGTATCGTGTCGTTCAATCCAGAAACCCGTGAGTTCAAGGACTACGGGCATGTTCACAAGGAGCGCTGGAAACAATATCCGCGTCACCTTGCCGCCGACGATACGGGCTGGATTTATATAGGCCTTGGAAATGCTGCTGCCCAGATACTGGCGTTTGATCCTCAGGCCGGAGTGGCTACGCCTATGCTCCCGGAAGCGGAGAGAGTTAAAGGCTGTGGTTATGTTTACCGCGACTTGGACGGAAAGGCATACGGTCGAAGACGGAAGCAGAAGGGTGTCTGGTATGAGTTCTACAAGGGCAAGGGAAAGAAGATCGGCAAACATGAGCATATTAGAAAGAAACTCGTCATTACCGGTACGCAGGCCCTTTTCCACCGCCGTTTCCCGGACGGGAAAATATTGGAAGCCTGCAGTTTGGCAAACCGGACACTCTCCGTCTATGACCCGAAAACAAAGAAAACCAGAAAAACCAGCTTTGACTACACCAGCGAAGGCGCACACATTATGTCGGTTGCCGTTGCGCCGGACAGAACAATTTGCGGCGGCACCGTCTTTCCCATGCGTTTTTTTAACTTCAACCCGGAAACCGGCAAATGCATATCCCGGCCGTGTTTTGGTCAGTGGAATGCCGTAACGCGTCAGGACGACCGTTTCTTTGTCGCTGCATACGGCGGCGGCCATCTGCTGGAGTGGAACCCGGCAAAAAAATGGGTGCCGACCAGACAAAAGAATCCTGATTCGAACCC
>JBAYCO010000201.1:0-7206 GCA_041668685.1 Victivallaceae bacterium
AATTTATAGAACTTGAAATGCCGCCCGTCCTTGCCAACCCTGACCTGGGTAAAAATAATAGGCCCGGCGGAAGTAAGCTTGATCAGGACGGCGGTAACGAGAAATACCGGAGACAAAAGAATAAGCAGCAGCAAGGCCCCTAAAAAATCAAACAGGCGCTTGAGAAAATAAGCCAGCCTTACCGTAAAACGCCAAAGGCTGAGTTTTATCCGGATATATCTGCTTATGCCCGGCTTGCCCCGCTGTATCAGCAAATCAACCAGTTCATCCCGCGATATCCGTTTCTGGGTGGTCACCACCTGTTTATGATATTTTGCCATATTTGTCTGTTTTCCCTGATCTCTGCTGTTTCCGCCGGCGGGAAACCCGCCATAAAAACAGAATGTTCCCGATCAGATAGCGTTTAAAACGCTTGCCCGGCTCCATAGCCAGCCGGAATATCCATTCCATACCGATCTCACGCATCCACATCGGGGCGCGTTTTATTCGGCCCGAATAAAAATCAAACAGCCCGCCCACTCCGATCATGAGCCGGCACGACAGTTCGTCAAAATGCTTCTCTATCCATTTTTCCTGTACGGGAGCTCCCAGAGCCACCAATAAAATATCAGGCTTGAGCGCCTTTATTTCTTCGAGCATTTCTTTTTCTTCCGCTTCACGCTCAAAATATCCATGCCGTTCACCCGCAATGCGCAAACCGGGATAAGTTTCCAGAAGCCTGTCCCGCATCAAAGCCGCAACTCCGGGTTTAGCCCCAAAGAGGAACATGGAATAATTGTTATCAACAGCCATCCGGCACAAAAACGGCAGCATGTCCGTTCCGTTGACATTTTCCTTGAGCCCGAACCCCAGCATCTTACATGCAATCAATACCCCCACTCCATCCGGCAGAATATAGTCGCCCTTCCGCAATATTTCAAGGTAGTTTTTGTCCTTTACCGCTTTATTGAAACAATCCGCGTTCACATAATAAACCTTACGGCGACGGCCCGCCGCGATATCCGCGTGCAACGCGTCAATCGCCTCTCTCATGTTTATATTATCGAATTGCACGTCAAGCAAATTTATTTTCGGAAGAAATTCCTTATGCGGATTAAAAAACAAAATCGCGGGAATTGAACGCAGAATGATCATCAGGTCGCCGGCGAAACTCCGCCCGCTTACATATTTCAGTTCGGTGTCCAGACGCCCGGAATAAGCGATTCCGCGGCTCATGCGCAAAAACCAGAGGCTGAAAATACCCGGAGGATCCATAAACAGGTCACAGTCGCCGGCCTGGCGCGTCGCCCCGTCGCATTTCCTTATGCTGACTCCGGCCAGGCGCAGCCGGAAAGTAAAAACATAATAAAACAAGGACGCTTTCTGGAAAATAACGTTATCGACATTAAAATAACTGATATTCAGAACACGTTCATTATCCCCGTATATATCTTCCCGGAAAAACATCTTCCTCCCCGTAAATATCCCGCGAATAAAAGTATACAGCCAAAGCGGCAGGGCAAAAACCAGCGCCGCCGCCAGTGCCGTCAGCGATTCAAAGAGCCTGACCACCGACCCGCTGCGGCGCGGCAATACGCCGCCGCTCTTCTCATACAATTCGACCAGGGATTCCGCATGTTTTTTCCAATCGAACATTTCAATACGTTTGAAACCGGCCGCAACCAGTTTTTTCCGCAGCGCCGGTTTTTCCAGAATATCGCGCATGGCCGAACATATTTCCCCGACCTCGCCGGGATTAAAAAGCAAAGCCGCGTCACCGCCGATCTCTCCCAATGAGGAAGTTGAGGAACAGGCGGTCGGAACCCCGCAGGCCATCGCCTCGATCAGCGACAGGCCGAAACCTTCAAACAATGAAGGAAATATATACAGGGAAGCGCCCTGGTACAACGCTTTTAAATCCCCGTGTTCAACAAAGCCGATAAACCTGATCCGCTCCGAAGCGGCGCTTTCCTCGGCATAATCCTTTACTTCCTCCGCTCCCGGCCAGAAACTGCCGCC
The DNA here is from genome assembly GCA_041668685.1 of Victivallaceae bacterium. Classification (GTDB taxonomy): domain Bacteria; phylum Verrucomicrobiota; class Lentisphaeria; order Victivallales; family Victivallaceae; genus JAHOYW01. The sequence continues at coordinate 1,999 of JBAYCO010000201.1, forward strand.
GATCACCAAGTCATATTCAGCCTGTAATTTCGCGGGCAGGGTTTCATAAGCCTTTATCAGGTTAAGGTGATTTTTGCCGGGATGTTCTATTCTGGAAAGATAAAGGATATATTTTTTCCGGTCAATATCGTATTTTTTCAATACCGGTCCAAGTTCAACCGGGGATGAATTGAATATCTTCCGGTCAAAACCGTTATAGTCAACCGTCACCCTCGAAGCCGGTATTTCCCAGAAACGCTCCAAGTCCGTCGCGGTGCTCCTGCTGACGGCAAGCGCCCGGTTGACGCGCCGCAAATAAAAAGGCAGGATATTTTTGCAGTAAAACATCCTGAAACAATCATATTTCTGTTCCACGTGGTACTGGGACAGGTCATGGACCACCGCAATCGTAAATAAGCGACAGCTACTTAAAAGCCGCCGGTTTCCGGCGGGCAGCAGAACGAAATCATATTTTTTGTGAGCCAGGCGCAAAGGCAGGACAAAAAGGTGCCACAGCATATTTATCAAAGGCGAGCCGAGCCGGGAAGAAACCTTTATGTATTTTATATTTTCGGATTCCGGCAGCAGTTTTATATCGGCGGGAAACGCCATTACTTCCAGGCGGTGCTTCGCCGCCAGTTCGCGCAGGACATTGTTGATATAAACGGAAATGCCCGACTGACCGGAATCGTAGGCTGTGGCGCAAACAAAAATTTTATACATTGTTTCCCCCGGTTTCCTTCAGCAAGCAGTTCATCGCCCGGACAAATTTTTCCGGGCTGAAGTTCTTCTCGACAAACTCATATCCGGCTTCCCCCATTTCAATCGCCTCCCGCGGCTCCCGTAAAAGATATTCCAGCTCCACATACATGGCGGTAACGTCTTTGGCCGGTACAGCAAGGCCGTTTTTACCGTTGTGCAGCCATTCGCCGACTCCGCCGACATCAAAACCGACCACGGGGATCTTATGCGCAAACGCTTCGATTCCAACCAGGCCGAAGGGCTCCTGCCAACGGGACGGGAAAACCGCGATATCAGCCTTTTCCCAGTATTCGGAAATGTCGTCATGCCGGCCGGGAAATTCGACTTTGTCAGCAATCCCAAGCTCTGAGGCCAGTTTTTTCAGGAAATCCATATCCTTCCCGTCACCGACGATCAACGCCCGGTATTCACTTTTCAGGCGCGCCAGCGCACGCAGCATCAAGTCAACGCCTTTGCCCCTGATCAACTGCCCGGCAAAAATTATTAACGGCGGCTTGGAAAAAGCTTTCCGGGGCTTTATTTCCTTTACCGGGCAGACCGGATAAATTTTATGGACAGCCTTTTCCGGGAAATTATTCTTCAGGAGATTCTGCCGCATGAATTCAGAAAGGACGATAAAACTCCCGCATTTGCGGATTTCATTGAGCAAAGCGGAATACTTCAATATCCTGCCGCGTCCCAGACTGCACAGGGTACAGTAAAAGAGATTCGAAGGCAGCGGACAGTTAATCCTTCCCAGCGGAAAATATTTGTGATGCCGCAAGCAGTAATAATCATGGTCGGAAACACATACGCAGACATTAAAAGCCAGACGCAGTTTTGAAACGATTTCCGCCGCTGTTACCTTGAGGATCATCACCAGTTCAAAATCCTCTTCAGCAATCACCGCGTCAACATCTTCCATACGAAAACTTTTATCGAAAAGCGCCAGAAAACCTTTCGCATCCAATGCTTCTTCCGCATACATCATGCTGATTTCCCAGCCGGCATTCTTCAGGGTATGCGCCGTATCATAAATATAACGCTCGACTCCGCCGTAAAACCCGGCTTTTTCCGAAACATATAAAAGCCGTTTCTGTTTTTTAGCTTTAGCGTTCATACGCCGCCTCCCCGGTATTCAGGCAGTCACGCCGTCCTTTCCAAGCCGCCCAACGCTGCACCAGCCGGTAACGCAAAGCGCGCGGAACAGTCATGATCTCCCCGGTTTTCAGCAGATAACAGATATCCCGGACAGTTTCGGCGAGCCATGGGAAAAAGAAGCCGCGCCAGAATGGTTTGGGCGTCGCGTATATCTGCGCTTCGGCAACCCCTTCGTTATAAAAACGCCTGTACAGTTCATCCGGGCTGTAGTTATGGGAATGCACGACCCTGGCTTCAGGCACGTAAACAACATGGCGTCCGTTTTTTTTAAGACGCCACGTCCAGTCTATGTCCTCCGAATACTGCAAATCCTCCCTGAACGGATATTTCAACAAGGTTTTTCTAAGAGCGGCGGAGCTGGCCAGCGAAAAAAAATGCTCCCAGCCGGCGGCGGTTGCGCCGTCGCCAAACGCCCGCAGAGCGTCTTTGCGCACCAGCGGGAAAGCATCCGGGCGCGGCAGCTGATTGCAGAATACGGCGGAAATTTTTTCGGCGCCGGGTTCGAGAAGCGGTTTTATGAGGTATTCGAGCCAGTTTTCATCCGCCGGGATACAGTCTGAATTATTGAAAACGATAATTTCACCTTCAGCCTCGGCTACAGCGAGGTTCAGGATTTTTCCGGGAACATAGTCTTCCGGAGCCAGTTTCCGGCTTTTGTCCGGATTGTATTTGCGGATAAGTTCCCAGGTCCCGTCTTCAGAACCGGAATCAAAATTGAGCATTTCGAAGTCGGTGAATTTCTGTTCCCGTATTTTTTCAAAAGTCCTGCCGATATAGGATATGTCATTCTTCGAGCGCATTACAAGCGTAACCAAAGGCATAAAATCTTACCCCCCTCGTTTTATGACAAAACTCGTTTCGTTCAAATCCCCGTAGCGTTTACATTCTATTTTTTCGGCAATGGATTTCATAATAGCCATACCGCGTCCGGCAGTAGCCATTTTACTGTTGTAATCCCATATATGTTCGTCCAGCGTGACGCCCGCACTGGTGTCAAAAGACCACTGTCTTCCCTTGTCCCAGACGGACAAAAACACTTCCCGGTCTTCCAATTCAAGGTTAACGAGTATTTTCGGGCTTTCCTGCTGCCGTTTTTCCAACCCGTGCATGATTATATTGTTGAGAAATTCATTAAGCAGCAATTCGACTTCCACCGCCAGCCGTTCGTTACTGGTATTTTTGATGATGAATTTCTCGCATGCTATTCCCAGCATATCGGCATGGGCGATATTAGGCATGGTGGTAAGGAGCAGGCGTTTTTCATTTTCCCCGGCTTTCTTCTTCACCATGATCATGCAGATATCATCCTCAATAACGGTATATCCGGCTTCACAGGCCACATTACACACATAATATGGAACCAGGGGAGCAATGGTTTTCGCCGTGGTTTCCTTGATGAACTCCCGCAGCCTCTCAGTTCCCAGCCCGGTTCCTTCCCGGTCACACATTTCAATAACCCCATCCGTAATCCCGAAAAAGCGGCAGTCATCGTCAAATTTCATTTCCACCGCCTCTGTGGCGGCGTCGAAATTGTAATCCGTAATCCAACCCACCGGAATCGCGCCCCGGTTTTCGGCGTTGAGCAGCTGCACTTCTCCCGTTTTCGCGTTGTGCATGAAAAAACTGAGATGCCCGGCGCTGATGAACTGTAGTTTGTTGACATTAAAATCAAATAAGGCCGCCAGGCAGGTCATGTAGCTTTTTTTCTGCATATCCACGCAGAAAAAACTGTTCAGGCGGTTCAGAACGTCATCAATATGGACATCGTTCATGGAAACCGCGATGATCGTTTTGACCAGCGCCTGGATAGCGCTCATATAGAGCGCCGCCTGGATACCGTGCCCCGCAATATCCCCCAACAACACAAAATAACGTCCCGGACTGATCTTGATAGCCTCAAAAATATCACCGCTGACTTTGTCCATCGGGCGGTAGAAGGATGACATTACCAAATCATCCTCAACCCTTATCCAGTCCGGAAGCAGCAGGTGCTGAACCTCCGAGGCCAGGTTAAGGTCGCCTTCAAGGCTGCTGTAATAGCGCCGCGTTTCATTTTCCGACAAATATGTGCTTACCACGTTTTTTATGGTTTCAAGCAGACAGGAAAGTTCAAAAGGTTTTTTGATATAATAAGTAGCCGGATCAGTGGCGATTTTTTCAAGCAGATGATTATGGGCGGTATCAATTACGGCGGTAAGGTAAATTATCGGCACATACTGTTCATGTTCCCGGATATGTTTACGCAACTCAAAACCGTCCATATCCGGCATTATCACATCCATCAGCACCACATCGTACTGATTTTTCTTGAGCTGCGCCAGCGCCTTGTCCCCGGCGCTGCAGCAATCAATCTCTATACCTTCGTTTTTAAGGGATTCTTCCAGAAGCAGCAGGTTAACCGTATCGCTGTCTACGGCTAAAATCTTAACGGCTTTCCCATATATCTTCAAAACGAAACTTTTCCTTTAAAAACGGTTCGCGCCGCTAAAGTCTCAACAAGCTGCCAAATCGGTTTTTCCAGAAGAAGCGCGAACAAATATCAGTATCAGCAACAACAAAATTATTTAAAAGCCGCTACAGCCGAATCAACATCCTCGAAAATATCAAAAATCTTATAAGCCCGCGTAATTTCAAAGACCATTTTAGTTTTATTTTGCAGACAGGCTATTTTAACGTCTCCGTCATTGTTTGTCGCGGTTTTGAGGCATGAAACAATACCGCCCAGCCCGGTACTGTCCAGATACTCCAGATTCTGTAAATCGAAAACAAAGCAGTTTTCCTCGGGACAGAATTTCTGAAACTTCTTTTTCAACAGATGCACGTTCACGGCGTTAAGCCTGCCTGACATTTCAATAACAACGACATCATTTTTTTTATAAGATTTCAGTTTCATTATAAACTCATTTATATCCGGTTTACAATCACTCTTTCCTGATAACTATATCATCAAATGCTTTAAAAACAATAGACAAAACGACATAAATTAAATTTTATCTCAAAATATCCGATTGAGTTTACATTGTAATCACATCGAATTATTATTGAATATATGCTGGCATTTTTCCAAACATGAGGTTATTGTTTTATACTTATACGAAGCAAAGACAGATGCGGAATATCTTATTTCGCACCGGTACTTTATACAAAAATAAACATAAGAGACGTCATGGCATGAAATTACTTCTTTGCAGAATCGCGGTCGCCTTTGCGCTAACCTTTACCGCCTGGCAGTATCTGCCGGCCGCCCCCCTCCCCGGCCAGAACGCGCCGGAACCTTTTATCAACCGCGCCCAGGTACTGCGCGAAGCTAAAAAGGTCTCCGTAAAT
>JBAYCO010000202.1:0-7197 GCA_041668685.1 Victivallaceae bacterium
CTTTTGGTGGCTCCCATCGCGATCAGGAAATTATTGCAGGTCATAGCCAACGCCACTGAAAGGTTGCCCAGATACCATATCGACATATATGACAATATCATCGGCATAACTTCGCCGCCGGCCCCGAAACAGGAAAATACCCACTTCATGGACAGCAAACCGAAAATCCCGACGAATACGCTGCAAACTATTATCAAAAGCAGGGAAGAACTGGCTATTTTCGCCGCCGTTCCCATTTTTCTTTTGCCGACGGCATGCGCCAGCGGAGTCATACCGCCTACGGCAATCCCGCGATAAATGCAGCTTATCAGCATGATCATGGGAAAGGTAAATCCCATTGCCGCCAAAGGCATAGTTCCCAGTTTCGCCACGAAATAAGTATCCGCAACATGATATCCGGAAATCGCCAGGGTCGCCGGTATCATTGAAGCCGCGGTCTTCAGCATGGTCGTACCGATGGTGCCATGTACATAACCGGTTTTAACGTTTTTCATCAACGATTCTCTATTTTTAATAAGGTTAAAACACTCCGATCAACTAATCTCCCGAATCAGGAAGTTACTGTTTCTTATTCAGATTACAAACGTATTTTGCAAATTTTAGCTGGTTTGTATTTGCTCCCGTTGTCGATTATATTTTTTAAATTAAATTCAAGGATCATTAAAATGGCTTTTATTCAATGCAGTTTTCACTCCGACGCCTTAAAAATGGCGTGCTCGATGAATGTTATTATTCCGCAGGTTTCCACCACACAAATCGGCATGAAAAGCGGCGGCGGCAAAAAAGAATACCCGGTTTTGTATCTGCTCCACGGCTGTAGTGACGACCACACCATCTGGGGACGCCGCACTTCCATCGAGCGTTATGTCGCCGGCATGGACCTGGCGGTAGTCATGCCCGAAGCGCACCGCAGCTTCTATACCGACATGAAGTCCGGCGGACAATACTGGACTTTCATAAGCGAGGAACTTCCTCAAATAGTCAAAGCATTATTCCCGGTCAGTACGGAACGCAAAAATACTTTTGCCGCAGGATTATCCATGGGCGGATACGGCGCTTTTAAACTGGCGCTGCGCTGTCCTGAAAAATTCGCCGCGGCCGCAAGTCTTTCCGGAGTAACCGATATTTGCCCGCTGTGGAACGCCGATTTCGACAAGGATATGAAACTGGTCTTCGGCAGCCCAGCAGAGTTCAAGGACAGCGAAAACGATCTCTTTAAACTGAGTACGGAACTTATGAAATCAGGACGGACCGTCCCTGCCCTGTTCCAGGCATGCGGCACTGAGGATTTTCTTTATGCCGACAATATCCGTTTCCGCGACCATCTCCGCAAACTCGGCTGCAAACTGCACTACCAGGACGCGCCGGGAGTACATGCCTGGGACTTCTGGGACGCGCAAATCCAAGACGTACTGAAATGGCTGCCGTTGGAATAACTCATTCCAGATGCCGGCCGCCGTCAACGTAGATAACCTGCCCGGTCAGCGATTCGTTGCGGGCCAGAAACAGACAGGCGTCCGTAACATCCTTCAACGGAATTTGACGGCCCATCGGAACCTGTTCAAGTATTTTCCGCATGCCGGGTCCTTTCAAACCAACCGGAGGCAGAACCGGGCCGGGAGCAATGGCATTAACCCGGACTCCAGGGGCGAACTTTAACGCCGCCTCCAAAGTCGCGTCATGCAGGGCTTGTTTGGAAACGGCGTAAGGATCAGAAGAGTAATCCTCTCCGGCGTCAAGAAAATTTATTATGCTGCCTTCGGTCGGATTTTTCCTGAAAAATTGTTTCATCAGGGACATCGGCGCTGAATAATTTATTTTCATATATTCTTCTTCCGAGTCCTTCGGCAACCTGTATACCGAAGCGTTATTTATCAAAATACTGATTTCTCCGCAACGCTCCAGCAAACCTTCAGGAAAATTTAAATCACATTGAATTACCCGGTGTCCCGAACCGGGCAACGCGGAAAGCAATTCCTGAGCCTGTTCGAGGGACTTGTTGCAATGAATAACAACTTCCGCCCCGGCTTCGGCGAACGCCAGGCAAACCGCCCGGCCAATGCGCACCGCACCGCCGGTAACCAGTACTCTTTTCCCTTTTATATCCATAGGCTTACGCCAGTTTTTTCTTCCAGAACTCTATCTGGGATGCAACAGCCTTGGGACCGGTAGCGCCGATAATCTCGCGTTTGGCGACACTGCTTTCCGGCGAAAATAATTCCAGGAATTCCGCTGTCGCTTCCGGAATAGTTTCGCGCATTTCCTCCAAAGTGGTCTCATTGAGGGCTTTATTCTTGTCCCTGCACCACTTTACAAAAGCCCCGACACGGTGATGGGCATTGCGGAAAGGAACCCCCATTTCCACCAGTTTTTCAGCCAGGTCAGTAGCCATAAGGGCGGGATCGGAAGCCGCCGCCAGCATATTTTCGCGCCGGATCCGCATAGTCGCCACCATTGCCGGGTAAAGGCGCAGAATCTTTCTAACAGTATCGATGGCGTCAAACAACGGTTCCTTGTCTTCCTGCAAATCACGGTTGTAAGTAAGCGGCAGTCCTTTACAGAGAGTCAGGATCGCGGTCAGGTCGCCATATACGCGAGCGGTCTTGCCGCGGGAAAGTTCGGCTATATCCGGATTTTTCTTTTGCGGCATGAGACTGGAACCGGTACAGAAAGCGTCATCGAGTTCGACAAAATTAAATTCCTGGGAACACCACAGAATAATATCTTCGGACAAACGGGAAATATGCATAGCGAAAATCGCGAGACCGCTGATGAATTCTATTATAAAATCACGGTCGGCCACCGCGTCCATGCTGTTGCGGGTAACTCGCGAAAAATTCAATGTCCGGCAGACTTTCTCCCGGTCGATCTTCAAAGTGGAGCCGGCCAAAGCGCCCGACCCCAGCGGCATGACGTTTATGCGTTTGGAACAATCTTCCAGACGTTCGATGTCACGTTCGAACATTTCAACATAAGCAAGCAGGTGATGCCCGAACAAAACCGGCTGCGCATGCTGCAAATGGGTGAAGCCGGGCATGATCGCGTCTCCGTTTTTTCCGGCCTGTTCAACCAGCGCCCGCTGGAAATCGCGCATCATCTCGCTTATCCCGGCAACAGCATTCCGCAAATAAAGGCGGATATCAAGAGCAACCTGGTCATTGCGGCTGCGGGCGCTGTGAACCCGGGCGCCTTCGTCGCCGAGTTTCTCGATAAGGGCGTTTTCAATATGCATGTGGATATCTTCCAACTTTGCGGAAAAATTGAAATTGCCTTCATCTATACGCTCCTCGATTTCGTCGAGTTCTACAGCTATGGCGTCTGCGGCCGCGCGCGGTATTATCCCCTGTTCGGCAAGCATAGCCGCATGCGCCTTGCTGCCCATTATGTCATATTTGTACAATCTTTTGTCAAATGATACCGATTCTGAAAATTCGGTTAACTCTTTGTCAGTCTGACCACTGAATCTGCCGCCCCAAAGCGCCATAGTAAACTCCCGTGCTTGCTGTGATACTTATGTTAGCTGTAAAATAATATCGATTAACTCATTTTGCAAAATATTCGGCAAGAAAAACATTTTTTAATTATTGTCAATGCGTTCCCGCATTATCGTGAAGTAGTCCCCGACCCATTCCGGAGGCCGCACCGGTTCCCGGTTGGAAAGATAAGAAGCCATGGAATCTTTATCTTGCGGGCTGTAGCCGTGCATTCCGCCTAAGGCCTTCAAGCTCATGTCGCCGGGAACTATCTGGATGCCAGGATCAAAAAGCAGTATCTCCTCCCCAAACATATTATCGGGAAAATCTATTCCATATTCCTGTTTCTGCTCAGGAGTCAGCAAACCGGCGTTTTCCTCGCCGGCGAGGACTTCCATGATCCGCAGCCGGGCGGACTGGGAGAAAAACCAGAAACGAGCCATAGTCGAATCATATACCGCCGCATAATCCTTACCGAACTTCAAACCGAGCTGATCGATCCGCGTTTTCAGATCACGGGTTTCCCGCAGCGGCGTCATACCATGGTCGGAAATAAGCGCAAAAGTAAAATCATCATAATTATCTTCCGCGGCACGCAACAGTCTTTTCACTTCCTGTTCATATTCCGCCAGTTTCCGCGCCACGGCGCCGGAATCGGAAATGTGGTCATGCAGGAACCCGTCAAAATCGGCGGTATACAGAAAACCGAATTCAATGTTTCCGTCATTTATTGCCGTTCTCATTTGCCGGATATTGTATTCTTCCGGCTTCCGCCAGTCTGAAATAAGATACGGTATCCCGGCTTCATTAAGAACGTCGCACAGGTTTTTCAACGGAGCCAGGCCGTCTGCGGCGAAAATATCTTTTTTTTCGCAGTAATCAAAAAAAGGCAAACGATCAAACGGCATACTGTAAAGCTCAAAATATCCGGTAAAGCCGTACAGTTTTTTTATTATCCTTGATAAAACATGCCGCACCCGCCAGCGGTTAAAGATTCTGCCCGGCAAGTATTTCAGCATCAGGCAGCGAAATATTTTGAAAGGAGATTTTTCAGGGTTGTAATAATAGAAACTGAAATGCTTATGTTCCGTCGGTTTCCTGCCGCTGAGGATTGTGGGAAGCGCAGTCGAAGAATAACCGAACTGCATTTTTACCGGATAACGAAAAGGCAGTTCCTCATTACAGAAACCATGTTTACTGACAATCTCCCAGCCCAGAGCGTCTATAAACATGAAAATAGTCAGTTTTTTACCCATAATTTATTTAGTTTTATCACCTGCCGGTTTGGCGGGAGCATCCGTCGGATCATACAGGGTAATTGTCGACGGCGGCCCGGAAGTCTGTTTCGGAGCCGGGGCAGTCTCCTGTACCGGCGCGACAGTTGCGGGAGCAGTTTTCTGAGCTTGCTTAGCCGCCGCTGCCGCGGGCTTGGCAGCAGGGACAGGTTTAGCGGCAAGTTCAGCAGGTTTGGCAACAGGCGGCGCTGCGGGTTTGGCAACGGGCGGCGTCACAGGGGTAATAGCGGGAGCCGGTTTTGTGAGCGCTTTCTTTTGAGCCGAAATTGCTTCTTTTTCTTTCTGTATATTCTCAATAATCGTATTGATCTTTATTTTTCCGGCAGGTTCTTTTTTATCTTCCTGCTTTATTTTTTCAGGAACAGGAGCCGGTTTTTTTTCAGGAACGGGAGCCGGGGATTTTTCAGGAGTTTTTACTGTTTTTCCGGCGGCGGAAGCCGGTGCGGTTTTCGCGGCGGCGGGAGCTGGTGCGGTTTTCGCGGGTGCGGGTTTCGCCGCAGTTCCAGCCGGTTTTACATCAACGGCAACGTCTTTATTAATATCTTCCCGTTTCAAATTCGCTATAACGTCCCTTTCACGTTTCGTTCCGAAAAGCTCCAGATTCTTAGCTTCAGCCGCTTCTTTGGCGCGTTTGAATTCCAAACGGTCAAACTGTTCTTTTTTCATCTGCTGTTTCGTCGGTAAGCGCCCGGCTTCAGCGAGAAACGCCGCAATAGAATTATTGTCGTAGATTATCGCATACTGCAACGCGGTACGCCCGGAAAGATCGACCGCGTTAATATCAGCTCCGTATTCAACCAGCAGTTTAGTGGTAGTTCCGGCATTACGCATTGCGGCCCACATCAAAGGCGTCCGGTTGACGCTGTCCGGCAGATTCACGTTGGCCCCGGCCCGGATAAGGACTCTGCCGATGCTCCAGCGTTCATAGTATATCGCATAGATCAATGGAGTCCATTCGTCTTTTTTGTCCTGATAATTAAGCGGCGCGCCGGCTTCCATGAGGCGGTAAGCGGCGGAATACGAGCCATGGGCTATTGCATCGACCAGGTTCTGCCCCTGGCGATAAGGATCGTCTGAACCGTAATTGAACTTCGTTCCTTCAGGAGGGGGAGTACCACAGGACGACAACAGAATTGCGATTATTGTTAATGACAGGATTGACAACAATTGTTTTTTCATTTTCATATCCGCTTATTCAAAAGTTTATAATTACCTTTTGAATATAACATAATGCCTAAACAATTATTTTCCAAATTAACTTATCAGAGAAACTTATAATTCCGGGTTCCGCCGTCAAGTTCAATTTCAGATTTCCAGACATTGGCGGCATGTTTTATCAGGCCGCTTTCCGGCATAAATTCGTCCGGCACAAAAACAAAAATATTACCGGGTCGTCCCAGTTTCATAGTTTTGAGCGACAAGGTGTTGTCCTTGAATTCTACGGTTTCGATTTCAGCTTTGCCCTGGCAGATGTGAATATCGGTTCCCAACAACTGCGGAACATGTTTGTTTTCCCTGACGGCAATTACTTCGCAGGAATGCGCCTCAAGGGGGATTGATACGGAATTCATAAACAACCCGTGATGTTTCCGGTTCCAGAAGCCGAAAACATGATATTCCGTTTTTTTGTCAAGGCCGATATCTGTGAAAGATAAAGTTTTCAGGGCCGGGAAGTCAGAATAATTAAACAGAGCAACGATTTTCCAATTGTCGTTGTTTATATCGATGTCCGCGGCTAATATTTCAGGAATATCCTTCTTCAGGAAATCAACCGGAACCGCCGTAATATCGCAAACCGGAAAGATTTTTTCGAGAATTTCCAGCCGGGGCTGTGACAAGGTCGCCATCCGGTCGCCGAGAATAACACTGCCGCCGTAAAGTCCGATTACGGTTGCCCATACTTGCGCCTCACTGAGCGATAATTCGGAACAGTCATCCCTCACTACTAGATAGTCACCGTCATTAATCCACAACCGTCTGTTCATAAATGCCGTGTTGAGGGTAGAGCTTATCGCTCGTGCAATATTGCCGCACCCATGGTAACGGTCTCTCTCTCCTGCATGAACATCGGTTTTATTTCCGTCCCAGCGCGCACCCACATCGCTACCGATTCTCATACCATTCACGACGCCGATGGAAGGGCCGAAAATTCCCCCCATAAAATAAGTTCCCGGTTTCATCCCGGAATGGAACGCCTCAATCCCCTGGCGGTATGCCTGGCAGGAAGTGGCGGCAGGATCATAGTGAATTCCTTCCACCATGCCGATCATTGACGCTCCGTCGATTTTTATATATTCGAATCCCCAATCACAGGTAATTGTCCGAGCAAGGTCATGGAGATATTTCTGGACTTCCGGATGGGTTCCGTCCAGCGCAAATGAATTTTCTGCAGGACTAAGCGCATTGCCATCCTTATCTTTGATCAGCCA
>JBAYCO010000203.1:0-7137 GCA_041668685.1 Victivallaceae bacterium
CAGGCTCAGCCTGCGCAGAGTGTGCTACATTCAGGTTGTGCCGCGTTCATTTGTGACAAACACGATATTACCTCAATAATGTTCAGGCAGAGCCGAAAAACTACGACCCCGCCCAGAGGACGGGGTTTTAAAGGACTCAATAAACGGGTTACGCACCACTCACCGCGAAAAACATTGATGAACCGCTCAAAATTCACTGAGTTTGCAGTTTTGCCATGCTTATACCGATGCAAGTAAAAATCGGAATTATTGCGGATGCCGGAAGCGTTAAAATTTCGAGCCGTCAAAAGGCCCGACCAGCGCGTTGCCTTTCGCTACGCTCAGGCTCAACCTGCGCAAAGTCGGCCGCTGGACCACCGAGGCGTTGCATCCGCCGTTTTTTTATTTTTTTTGACTTTCGAAGCCCTCCCTGAAGAGCAAAAGTGCAGAAGAGGCAATTTTTTTCTCTAAATTCGTGTTTTTCGGCTCAAAATATGCTATAATATATAATGGGTTATGTGCTGATTTCATAATTATATCCCGGCTGCTCAGTTACCTAAGCGGGACATTTCAAACCCAGAAAACGATTGTGCCAATAATTAATACGGAAAGGTTTACGAATGAATAAGTTTTTTATATTTCTGTTTTGTTGGACCGCCATTCAGTCCGGAGCTGAAGTAAAGGTGGAAAAAATCCAGTTAAAAAACAATCTGGAAGCTTACCGCGTAAGTAATAAATTCTTTAAAACCGTACTTGTCTCGCCTCAAAAAACAAAATCGCAAGAATATTCCATGAATATAATTCGCGGCGGGTGGTTTAAAAATATTATTCTGAAAAATTCCGTTGATCTGCTTTGTGAAGGAATTACTCCCGATGGAACCGTTCGTTATGGCCTCGCGCAGATTTTTGAACCGCTTGTTGAAATCCCCAAAGATCAGAAAGAATTAATCATACCTGGAATCGGGATCGGGACCGTCGACAGCAAAGCGGTATTGAAAATCAAAGAGTTTTTCCCATGGCACTCAGTCGTGAGCAAAACAGGCGAAAACCAGGAGAATGTGAAGGTTTCCTTTTTGCAGGACTGTGACAACAGCAAAAAAGAACTTAATTATAAAATGCGTATCGACTGTATTTTTTCCAATACGTCTCTTGTTGAACTCAAAGGAGTTTTCTTTAATTTAAGCGACAAGACGATAAAAGCCAGGGTCAGCCCGATGGCAATATTCAATAATTCCAATTCTGCTTTAAAGCCTTGGATTGTTGTTCCTTATCAACAAGCGCGAGTGGTTGGCGGCAAAAGGATCAACTATATTGATTGTGAACCTATCGTTATCGAAAAATTCCGTGATTATTACGAGTTTTCGAATGAACGGCTGTCGAAAGCCAAACGCTGGATAGCTGTAGGGGGCTTAGAGGATGACGGCGTATTTGCGTTCATTTCCAAAGCTGTTTTGGAAAAGGTTGTTTTTTGGAAGACCGAAAGTTGTTTTTCTATTTTCCCCTATATAAATATTGAAGCCAAACCGAAAGAAAGGGTTGAATGGACATGGCAACTGGTAGTTGGACGCGGCATGAAAACGGTAAATAATGTGGATGAGAAAGGTTTTTTGGGTTTAGCGCTGAAAAAAGATGAAAAGGACCGTTATCGATGCGAAATGCAGTTTTTGCCGGTTTATGCTTCTGAAGGGGTAGTTATGGATGTGCTTTTAAAGTCTTCCCGCGGCTCTATTCTTCAAACCAAAAGTTATGAAACCTTTAATATTTCTCCCCTGAAACCGGAATTCATAACAATGAAGCTTCCTAAAAGGATTAAAGCGAAAGAGCGTTATATGTTAAAAATAGAGGTATTCAAAAAGGAAAACCTGGATTTAACTTTAGACCAGTGGATTTTCCCTGAATAACCGGTTTATTCAACCATCACCAGAACTTTTTTAGCAATTAAGGTTTAGTTATCAGCCGCACTTGGTGCGGCTTTTTTATTGCACGTTTTTTCTACTTGTTCTTATCCGATATTAGCTTAATTTTTGGGAAAATATCATTTTCACTCTTGCTTTTTCATTTATCTTAACCTATAATAACCTATATGAAATTTTAACAAAAAAACAGATTATGACTAATTCCATAGAAGATAAATTAAAACACTTAGCCGATTCCGGCACTTCGCTTGGGGTTCCGCTTTACGAAAGGATTCGAAAAAACCTGGAAACGATGATCCTGAGCAGCGAACTCCCTGATAATTATCGTTTACCTGCGGATAAAGATTTGGCCTCTTTTGTCGGCGTCAACCATATCACACTGGTGAAATCACTGAACTTGTTGAGAAAACAAGGTTTGATCGTCCGCAACCGGGCACGCGGAACTTTTGTTAAAGCGGCGGTTAAAAACCAATCCGTACCGGGTGAAAAAAAGCGCCTTACGGCAGTAATTTTTGACGACGTCAATCCCCAGACCTTCCAGTCTGAACTGTTTATTTCCCTTCATGAAAATTTACATGAGAATGGTCTTGAAATACTTTTTCTGAGTTCCGCCGGCGATAAAAATGTCCAGTTTAAACAGATTCAAAAAATACTCCAGCGGCCGAATTGCTGCGCCTGCCTGGTGTGGTCAATTCTGGAACCGCAACAGGCTGAAAAACTGATAAATATCAAACCCGTTGATTTCCCGTTGATCTTTATGGATACTCTATATGATGAATTCGGCCACGACTGCTCTATCTATGACAATTCTAATGCCGCCAGGAATATCGGCAAATACATTATAAACCAAAACTATAAAAAAGTATTATTTTTCATCCGCGAAAAAAAATTTAAAAACAATTCATTATCGACCAGATATTTCGGTTTACGTAAAGCCTTCGCGGAAAAAAATATTCCCCCGGAAAACGTAATCTTATATAAATTCGATGAAAACCGCTCCCTGAAACTTGATGAAATAATTTCCCAGGCTCGTGACGCGATGGTTGTTTGCGCTACTGCCGAATCCGCAATAATGCTGGAAAACCATTTAAACCAAAACGGTTATCAAGTCCCGGATACATTTCCCCTTATATCTTTCGGCCCGGCTTTCGGTCCGGTATCATTGAAACAAAAGAATATTTCTGAAATGCGTTTTTCGCCCGCCAATTTAGGCAAAAACACCGTCAATATTCTGATGGAAAGATTGAACGGCAACCGTTCCGCCTGGAAATGCGCTCGAAGCAACGCGCTTTTTTTCGAAAGGGCTTCTTCTAAAATTCTGCCGGCATCCCGGTTAAAATCCGCACCGGTGTTAACTTGATCTTATAGGAATTTGTTATTTGGACAGGATAAACAGGATAATACAGGATGAAAAACGTGGCTTTAAGTAGCGCCGCGTCTCGATGAGACCGGCGAAACACAACATTGACAGGCTATATAATGTTGCTCTTTGCCGCTTTCATCGAAAGCCGGCCTACTTGAAAATCCCGGCGCAGCCAGTTAAGTTCAAGTATCTGATAAGGAAAATGGTACAACAATACAAAATCTTTAATCACAAAGGAAAATGGAAAAATGAGAAAACAAAACAAAATTTTTACGCTCATCGAACTCCTCGTCGTGATCGCTATTATTGCAATCCTCGCCTCAATGTTATTGCCGGCATTGAATCATGCTCGCGACAAAGCTAAACAAATAGGTTGTCTGAGCAATCTAAAACAATTTGGTCTCGCGTCTCAGATGTACGGCAATGATTACGACTCAAGGCTTCCATTATCATATGCAAGGATTTCCGGGGTTTATGAATGGTGCAAGCCCTCATCGGGATTTCCCGCATATCTGGGCATAACAGATGAAGCGTTGGGCAAAACGACAGACAGCATATATCACTGTCCGTCAGAACCGGTCGCTTCCGGATGGGCAAAAAAAGATACAAGCATTGCAGCAGATTTCTATATCCGGGGCAGCTACGCAGAAAATACAAATTTATGCTATACGGATAATGAAGCCGTCGGTTATTATTGGTTCCCCAGTACAAAAAAGATTTCCAATCCAAGCAAAGTACTGCTCTTTTGCGATGCGAAAGACTGGAGAATATGGTCCTGTGACCGAAACACCGACTACGCAGCCTACCGCCACAAAACGCTGAACATAAACTATGTTGACGGCAGCTCGGCAGAATACAAAAAAATATTACCTGGTTCCGCATCAGATGAATTATGGGGTGAGTATCATTCTTCATGGTAAAACCAGCGGTTTAAAAAAGAACAAAAATGAAAGGAAGCAACATGAATCGTATCAAGATCAATAACGAACAATTTTTTCCCGGCACACATTCCAATAATATTTTGAAAACAATTGGCGCTGAATTTAAAATTTTTATATTAATTGCATTTTATATCCTGACATCATCGGGTATAGATCTAAAAGCTGAAGTCAATCTGCTCGCACACTGGTCTATGGACGAAATAGCGTCAGGACATAAAATCGCCGACAAAAGCGGGCATGGGAATGACGCCCAAATAAAAGGTATTCTTGGAGCTTTGACGTTTACCCAGGGCGTAAGCGGCAAAGCCGCCTTATTCGATGGAACCGGAAATGGTTATCTTATGGTACAAGCGGGGAACTCCCTGAAAGATTTAAGGGAATTTACCATCATGGGATTCGTTAAATATCCGGAACTTTTCGACTTGGAAGAGAAAACCGGCAATTATCCCACATTTTTCTACTCTCAGGGGCCGAAAAACAAATATATTTCATTGTGGTTTTTTACCGGATTCCGTACCAACAAATGGTCTCGCCGACGCATGGTCGTTCAAATCCTGCCGATAAATGAAAAAAAAATGAAAACGAGCAAATCCAACGTTCTAAAATGGGAGAAGGACCGCTGGTATAATTTGGCTGTCTCCGTCAATACGAAAAATAAGGAAATAAAATTTTTTCGTGATGGAATACTGATAAACAAACGTAACATTCCCGATAATTATCTCTGGGGAGCAGATAAAATATTTATCGGCAGTTTTGGCGGACGCAAAGGATATGCCGGGTATGCCATGAAAGGCTTTATCGATGAAGTTAAAATATTCGACAAGGCTCTCAGCGCCGCGGAAATCAATAGCCGGATCAGTCTTGACAAGACGATTGTAAAGCTTGAAAAAATTGACATGCCGCTGAAAATAGATGGAAATTTAAACGATCCGGCCTGGCAAAAAGCAGTGAAATTGCAAAATTTCAAACGGTATACAGGCGGACCTCCTCATAAAAAAACCGAAGTTCTTGTCTGTTACGATTCAACAAATATCTATTTCGGGTTCAAGAATTTTGATGATAACGCTAAAAATCTCAAAGCAAACGTCAATGAAAATGAACATGACGGAAAAATCTGGTTTGACGATTGCGTAGAAGTTTTTATCGGTTCAAACCAGATTGCGGATAAGGATGGAAAAGGCTATTTTCAGTTTCTCGTCAATAGCAGGGGGGCTAAAACAGAATGCAAAATACGTTATGGCCTCAGCAACATGCAATGGAACGGAAAATGGACCGCTAAAACCCAGAAAACCGACAAATGGTGGACTGCTGAAATTTCCGTTCCATTCAGGACTTTGGGAATAAGCCAATTTCAACCGGGAACGATTTTAAATGTCAGCCTGAACCGGGAAGAACAGAAAACCAGGGAATTAAGCGGCTGGCCGGACGGCTCTTTTCACCAACCCGATAATTTCGGAAAACTTTTACTTGGGAAATACAAAGAAAATTTGCTCCTTGGGATCCGGGGACAGCTTGACAAGCTTGCCGAACTGGGCCGGCGCATTGCCGGATTAAAAGCCAATGAAGCTCTGAAAACCGGGTTTGAGTCTTTAAGAAAGGAGGTTGAGAACGAACAGGAAAATATATCTTCAGCCAAAATCACAGATCCAACTGTCTGGAAAAACTGCAAGGAAAGAATATTCTCCCTGAAAAAACGTACTGCGCAAATTGAAACGGAAACCGAACGCGCCGGCCTGCTTGCGTCCGGTCAAACTTTTCTGGTACTGCAAAAAAATCCTTGGAAAAATCTAAGGAAAAACAAGATATTCACTGTCGGGAAACCTTGCAGTCAAATAAAACTGACTATCGGAAGCGGTGAATTTGAAAGTACGGCCTTTGTTATTACCAACCTGATCGATGACGGCAGCAATAAATTTAAAATTATCATAGGTAAAAATCCTTTTTCAATAAAATTGCGGCAAGGTTATCACGTTCCTACGCCAGTTGGAATAGCAGTCAATGACGCCTTGCCGCTAATTGAAAATTCCGAAACGACCATTAAATACAGCAAGGAAATATGGCTGGATCTGGACAGCACGGGAGTCAAACCGGGAAATTATAAAATACCGGTAACCATAGCTTCCCGGAGCAACACTTTCATTACCGAACTGAATATTGACGTTGTTCCCATCCGGTTTTCACAAAATTGCCAAGCCGTACCCATATATAACACTATATGGGATTATGTTGCAAGGATGCCGAAAGATCTAAGGAAAGAGGCCAGGAAAGATTTAGAGAACCATTATATTACTGTTCCGTTCCTTTCGCCCTCCGCGGTTCCATGGCCCAGTAACGGTAATATAAACTATGGACGCTGTGACGAGCAATTAGATGTTTTTCTTCCGAAGCGCAACTTCAAAATGCTGGGATTTTATCTGTTAATGAATAAAAAATATCGGATTTTCGGTAATAAGTTCATGAGTCCGGAATGGAAAAAGAATTTTTCCGCATGGTTCAGTAATTTTACTGGTCACTTAAAATCCAAGGGACTGGAATGTGATGATTTTTTCCTTTCCCTTATCGATGAAGACGTCAGTAAAAGGCATCTGGAACTTGCAAAACTCATCAAGGAAATCAATCCGGACATAAAAATTTTTGTAAATCCCGGAGTCAATTACCAGATAAAAGGAATTGAAAACATTGCACCTTATTGCGACATCTGGATGCCTTACATATATTCCCTGATAAAAGACGAACGCTGTAAAATGTTGATAAAAATAATGCAGGCTAAAGGAAAATTCTTTTGGAGCTATGCCAATCCTCCCGGCGGAAATGCGCAAAATCAGTGTCCTTATGCCATATATCGCCTGGTTCCCTGGCGCGCCTGGAAATACGGTATGCATGGCAGCGGTTTCTGGTGCTATTCATATTCTCCCCGAAGTACATGGACGCTTCCGGA
>JBAYCO010000204.1:0-7129 GCA_041668685.1 Victivallaceae bacterium
AACGCCGATTGGAAAAACGCTCCCGGCTATTATATGGTGCTGACCGACAAACCGGGCGCCGCTACCTGGCCGATCACCGGCGTAACCTATATATTGATCCACAAGGAACAACGCGATATTGCCAAAGCCAAAACGCTTCTTAAATATTTTGACTGGTGCTATAAGGAAGGAGCCGCCGTCGCGGCAAGGCTGCAATATGTGCCGATTCCGAAACCGGTAGTGGAAATGGTCGAAAAAAACTGGACCAGAGAAATAAGCGCCAATGGTAAAAAAGTATGGCAACCGTAAAAAAACAGTTTTTAAACCATAACAAATTAGACAAGGTCTTCCGGGTTATATGCGTATCGGCGGCTTTGCTGATATGCCTGATACTGGCGGGGGTGCTGGTACAACTTCTTTACTATGCCCTTCCGGCGGTCAAAAGGTTCGGATTTAATTTCCTTGTATCTTCAAACTGGGACCCCGTAAATCACATTTACGGGGCTCTTCCCGCAATAACCGGGACCCTGCTGACCACGGCAATAGCCCTGCTGATCGCCGTGCCGGTGAGTTTTATTGTCGCTATGTATCTGGTGGAAAGCGCGTCCCCGTATGTAAGCGCCCCCATAGGTTTTGCCCTGGACCTGCTGGCGGCGGTTCCAAGTATCATTTACGGCATGTGGGGACTTTTTGTTTTTATCCCCTTTATGCAGAAATTGGTCAGAATAATGACGGGGATTACCTTTAACGGTTACGGTTTCCTTACGAGCGGCATCATTCTTGCCTTGATGATACTGCCGTTCATTTGCGCTATCATGCGCGACGTTTTCAAGATGGTGCCGCCGGTTCTTAAGGAAGCGGCGTTCGGAGCGGGCGCCACTTCCTGGGAAGTTACCTGCGACATAAATATGAAATACGGCGCGGGAGGATTACTGGGCGCAATATTTCTCGGACTCGGCCGCGCGGTCGGGGAAACCATGGCGGTGCTGTTCGTTGTCGGCAATATTCAGGCTGTGCCGCGGTCGCTGTTAAGCAGCGGAACGACCATAGCCGCGACGCTGGCGAATAACTTCAGCGAAGCCGAAGGGATTTTAAAAAGCGTTTTATTTGAACTGGGGCTCATTCTTTTGCTGATCTCCCTGGCGATCCAGATTGTTGCTCAATTATGGCTTAACCGCGTAAGAAAGCAAATGGGGGAAAAGTAATATGAAAAGACGCGGGATATTATTCAGAAAAACCCTGAATACGGCAGTAAAGTTTTGTTCGATTTTCTGCGTTGCGGCGGCAGTTGCGACGCTTGTCTGGATTCTGTATACCGTTTTCCGTTCCGGCTTGCAGGCCCTGAGCTGGTCGTTTTTCGTGGAACCCACTAAACCTTACGGCATAGAAGGCGGCGGTATTGCTAATGCGCTTCTGGGAACTCTGTTTATCACCGTCGGAGCCGTAATCCTGAGCGTTCCGCCCGGCCTGCTCGGCGGCATTTATCTTTCGGAATTCGACCGCGACAGCAAATTGAGCCGGACGATAAGATTTTCCGCAAACGTCATGATGGGAATTCCCTCGATCCTGTGCGGTTTGTTTGTTTACGCCCTGCTGGTCTACAATACCAAACATTTTTCCGGTCTGGCCGGGTCTTTGGCGCTGGCGGTGATCATGTTCCCGGTAGTCCTGAGAACCAGCGAAGACATGCTGCGGATGGTACCGAACTCGTTGCGGGAATCGGCCCTGGCGCTGGGAACGCCGCGCTGGATAGCCGTTTTTACTATTGTCTGCCGCGCCGCCAGGAACGGCCTGCTTACGGGCGTCCTGCTGGCAATCGCGCGGGTCGGCGGCGAAACCGCACCTTTGCTCTTTACGGCTTTGTGGAGCGATGACTGGCCGTTCAGTTTTTTTTCGGAGCCGACGGCAAACCTGACCGTAACCATAAATGAATACGCGACCAATTCGCCGTTCGAAGTTATGCATACCAGGGCCTGGGGAGCGGCTTTGATCATCTGCATAGCCATTCTGGCGCTTAATATATTCTGTCGAAGCATTTTAAATTATAAAAGGGGAAATTAAGATTTCATGTTTGACCAGGAAAAAGATAAAGTCAAGATATACAGCCGCAACCTGAATTTCTACTACGGCAGTCATCAGGCGCTCTTTGATAATAATCTGGATATCCTCGAACAGCGGGTAACCGCCATTATCGGGCCTTCCGGCTGCGGGAAATCCACTTATTTACGCTGTCTAAACCGGATATTTGAGCTGTACCGCGAACAACGCATTGAAGGCGAAATCATCATCGACAACGAAAATATTCTGGACAAATCGGTCGACGTCCTCGAACTAAGGCGTAAGATCGGGATGATCTTCCAGAAACCGACGCCCTTCCCGATGTCGGTGTTCGACAACGTCGCCTACGGGCTGAAACTCCACTTTAAGCCCAACCGGAAGGAAACCGCCGAACGGGTCGAAAAAGCTTTGCGGCAGGCGTCTTTATGGGACGAAGTCAAAGATAAGCTGAAAAGGAACGGCATGGCGCTTTCCGGCGGTCAGCAGCAGCGTTTATGTATCGCGCGCGCCATCGCGGCCGAGCCGGAAATCCTGCTGATGGATGAGCCGACTTCGGCAATCGATCCGGTTGGGACGCTGAAAATCGAGGATTTGATCGACGAATTGAAAAATAAGTTTACGATAATAATAGTGACCCATAATATGCAGCAGGCGGCAAGGATTTCCGATTATACGGCGTTTTTCTATAAAGGGCAGATTATAGAATACAACCGGACGGAAAAAATCTTTACCAAACCAGACGAAAAACAGACAGAGGATTACATAACCGGCCGTTTCGGCTGATAAAAAAAGAGAGGGAAGTATATGAAAGTCCACTTGCACAAGGAAATTGACCATCTGAAAAAAGATATTCTGATCCTAGGGTCAATGGTGGAAGGAGCGCTGCGGCACGCTTTGGAAGCTATTGTTGACCGGGATGCTGAAAAAGCGGAAAAAGTCATAAATAATGACACTTATATTGACCGCAAGGAAATCGAGATCGAAGAGGAATGTTTGAAAATACTGGCGTTACACCAGCCGGTGGCGGCGGATCTGCGTTATGTCACCGCCTGCCTCAAAGTTAATAATGAACTTGAGCGGATCGGAGACCTCGGCGCCAATATTGCCCAGCGCGCCATAGATACGGCAAACAGCCCGGAAACGGATATGCGCGTCGATTTCAAGCCGATGATGGATGTCGCCGGGGAAATGCTTCGGCAGGCCTTGAACTCCCTGATCTGTATGGATTCAGGCAAAGCCATGGAGGTTATTGCCGAAGACGACGTTGTTGACGAATATAACCGCAAAATGTTTGCCGAACTCCAGAAAGCCATTCATAGAAAGCCGAAATGCACGGAATATTTTGTCAATCTGATGAGTGTTTCGCGGCATCTGGAGTGCATTGCCGATTGCGCCACCAATATCTCCGAGGACGTAGTCTACATGATAGAAGGCAAGATCATCCGCCACCAGAAATAAATCATAAAACCCAGACGTTAATAAACCCTTAGCTCAAAGACCTGGGCGCCGGCCGCGCCGTGGGTTTCATTGACGATAAGCCGCAAAAATTTTGTCTTGACATCAACTTCATGAACGCGTTTCCGCAGAAAATTGTCTTTGACGTTGAGTATCTCAACCCAATCCTTATCCTTTGCGGCCAGCGTATAGTCTTTCACGCATTCGCCGATCGCGAAATCGTGCGGCCACGTCCGGTTAAGTCCCGGATTGAAAGTGAGATGTATTTCTTTTATCGCGATCTCGCCGGGGAATTCCAGTTCCAGGTATTGCGGGAATTTTGAACTCGGATCTGAAATCCACAGGTTCGGCTCAATATACGGCCTGGCAATACCGTTGTTAACATTTTCCGGCCCGAAAACAAACTGAAGCGGAAAAGTCTTGAAACAATATGTCCTGATCTCCTGATGCCATAAAGCCTGCTCGTCATCGTGATAACCGGTATTCACGACAAATTTATCTTTATCCGTATCGAATACTCCCCGCGTACAGCCCGGAACATCACCCTGCGAATAGCCGACCGCAATTTCGCCGCCGCTTTCCAGCAGCCACCAGCAGGGAACCGCCTCCGTAAGTTCCGAAGCTGAATCGAAATTCACCCAGCCGCTGAATTTACCCGCTAAAACAACCCGTTTTTCTCCCAATAATTCCGCAGTCGAAAAAAGCTCCCTCAAATCCCCGCCGCATTTAAAAACTTTTAAAAGCGCCTCGTTTTTCTCATCCGAACGGTTTTCCAGATAAAGAGCTATGGAATCCAGTTTGTTTCCGGACATGGGAAAAGTCTGGCAAATCTTCCGGTTCTTCAATTCTTCCATTCCTTCCGGGGACGTTATCGCCAGGGGCGCGGAACTGCCGGCGGAAATTTTTGCCGTTCGCGCATGGTCATCAGGGTCTTTATTTTTCTCCCCGATAATGAAACAGTCATCTTTAAGCAGCATCTGCTGAAGTTTTTCCATATGTTTCGGATATATTTCACCGGGGAGCAGCTTTTCGCTGACACATAACGCGGCGGCGGTTCCAATCGCCTGTCCCATAACGCCGCAAGTCCATTCCACTCTTGTCGATCCCAAAGCGACATGGCTTACGCTGATGTTCCTCCCGGCAAAAAGAAGATTCCCGATGTTCCCGGAATACAAGCTCCTGAACGGAATATTGTAAATGTCTGTGAAACTCTGAACAGCAGGCGGTTCATGGGAAAATATCCCCCGCGGCGGATGCAAATCTACCGGCCAGCCGCCGAACGCCACGCCGTCAGTAAATTTGCCGCCGTTTTCAAGGTCATTCTGAGTGAGGATGTAATCTCCCTTGAAACGGCGGGATTCCCTTCTCGCCACATAAGGGGAAATGAAGTCGATAAGGTAATTATCGCAGCCGTGATCTCCTCTGTTTTTCATGTGGTCCCAGAAACCGAAAAGAATTTTCAGATGTTCGCGGTATAGTTTCTCCTGATCGAAAACATCGTTGGCGGCGGCATATTCGAGCCACCATATCAGACCGCGCACATACTGGTGCCGGCGATAAGGAAACGCCCGGTCATCAGCAAAGCGGTATGCTTCCTCAGGCGGGGTAAAGTCGATTTTCCACGGAAGTTTCCTGGTCGTGAACTTTATTGTCGCACCCATTATTCCATCATCGGCAACCGGCGGCGCCAACGTTTCGGAAAAAGATTCCCGCCCTTCACGGCCAAGCATATACTCCGCGCCGACGCCGGCGGCAATATCCCCGTCCCCGCTGCAATCCGCTATCAGAAACGCCGTCAATACCGTTTCTTCATGGGTCTGTAAATGCCGTAGGGTAACAGCTTTTATAATATTATCTTCAGCCACGGCTTCGATTGCTTTAGTATAGATATGCAATTCAATATTTCTTTCTTTCGATACAAGTTCCCACAAAGTTTCGGACAACAGCGCGCATGACGGGCGCTTATGCCGGTACCACAGACTTCTGATCTCGTCCACGATCCCGGTTTCATCCGAAAACCGGTTGCGCCCCATAGCCATTGCGCCTTCGGGACATACTTCAAGCATGGGACTCGCGTTTCCGCCTAAGTATTCCTGGGATTCAACCAACGCAACCTTTAAACCGTGACGGGCGGCGGCCAGAGAGCAACAGACTCCGGCAATACCGCCTCCGATTACCAATATGTCGAAATGTTTATTCATTTTCACTACCTTAATTAACCGGCTCCGCCGGGACTTTTCAGTAGTCACGAGTGCGGCCCCGCACCGTGACCGATAACGTTTATATCCGCCTTTTAGACTCTCGGCGCCGGAGCAAGGCTGCTCTCGGCACTACTCAAAACCACTTAGCGCACGACTCCCTCTCAATTAACGGGGTCGGTATCGCCCTTTTTATCCCCTGCGACTCTGCTTTCCCGCTCTTGATTTTTTCAAACAAATACTGCCCTAAAATTTCTCCCAGCTCTTTCAGGTTTTGATGCAGAGTGGTCAAAGGCGGCGCCATATATTCAGCAAAACGCCGGTTCCCGTAACCGATTATCGATATATCCCGTGGTATCTTCAAATTTCTTTTTTCCGCGGCTTTATAAGCTCCCAAGGCAAATTCGTCATTCGTACAGATAATCGCGTTTGTCTCCGGTTTCGTCTCCAAAAGCTCCGCCGTACAATGATATCCCAATGAAAAATAATCGTTCGTGTCGCAAGACTTCCGTCCGACCATATAAAAATTATCCGGCCCGCACAAAACGTCAAAATTTTTACAGGCATCGCTGAAGCCGTTCATGCGGTCGACATCGAGCTTATTATAGGGTTTTACCTCCAGTTCCCTGATAAACAGAACTATATTGCGGCGCCCCAATTCCAAAAGATATTTTGTCGCCGCATAAGCTCCCTGGTAATTATCAAAACAAAAGAAATCCGCCCCCTGGACGGGAGGAACGACATCAAAAAAAATGGTGGGAACGCCATAAGCCTTTAATTCGCCGACAGAGCTTTTTCCTTTTTGCGAAGAACACGGAACCGCCAGGCATCCTTCGGCCTGTAACGCCAGTATTTTATCAATAAATTTATTCTCCAGAGTTTGGTTTAAACCTGACAAAAAAAGCATAACCGAGTATCCCTGGTCATTCAAAAAACTTTGAAAAGAATCATATATCGGCCCGTAAAAGGAATTGCTGACGGAAGGCAGCAGCGCCGCAATCAAATTGCTTTTGCCGGTAACGATGCTTCGCGCATTAGAGTTTGCCTGGTAGCGTAAAAGTTTAGCGGTTTTCAGTATTTTCTCCTGGGTTTCCGCTTTAATGCCTTTCTGTAAGGATTTTCCGTTAAGCACATCGGAAACCGTTGCGCAGGAAACCCCGCAGCTTGCCGCTATGTCTTTGAGCCTTGCCGGTTTTTTCATCTGCCATTACCTTTCCTTAACGTTTAGGATAAAATAATAGACGAATTGCTTTTTGTCAATAGCTGAAGTTTAAAATAGTTCGTTTTTACCGGAAATGAGTAATGGCTCACTCTTTTTGTGAACGCGCATTAATTCTTGCCGGAATTTGAGCATTTAGTTCTGCCGGAGCCGATACAGTTTTCTTCCGGTCTTCTTCCGGTATTTTTCAGTGTTCTTGTAATTTTCTTGTTTTTCTTTG
>JBAYCO010000205.1:0-7127 GCA_041668685.1 Victivallaceae bacterium
GAAGCGCCTATGTCGGAGCCAGATACGACATGAACTATAAAATAAGCAAAGAAGACTTGGAATATCTTGCCGGGCGGGTAAGACTGCTTCAGGAGATAACCGAAAAGGTCTGTAAAGAAAAAATAAAAAGCTTTGAAACGTGTTTGTAGTCCCGCTTTTAAGCGGAAAAATGTGTTAAGGCTGTGGATAGACGCTAGTCTCATAAATAGAAAGTAGTGCCAGGAGCAGCCTTGCTCCGGCATCCAAAATCAATGATTTCAGTGAAATCTATGGCTGTTTGTCGCGGAGCAAGGCTGCTCTCGCGACTACTAAAAACATCATGAAACATTACTGTAGTTGCCCCCGTCTCTGGGGGCGTAAAGTAACATTATATACGGAGAAAGATATTGAAATATTCGGCGGCGATTGATCTGTCAGGTAAATTTGCGGGTTTTGCTCTCGCGGAAACCGGAGGTGAATTATTACTGGCGGAATACAAACCCATGCACGGGCGCAGTTCTGCCGGATTGAGCGCCTGGATGCTGGAGCTCATGGCGAAATTTTCAGTAGCTCCCGCAGATATAGACAGGTGGACGGTGGGCGGCGGCCCCGGCAGTTTTACCGGAATGCGCCTGGCGGCGGCGTTGGTTGAAGGAATTACTATTGGCAAAGCCGGAGTAATGACCCGCTGCGTACCTGGTGCGGTAGCGCTTGGCGATGCGTCTGAATTTGACGAAGGAGAAAAAACCGCGTCTGTTTTTGACGGCCGCAATAATGAGATTTTGTTGTTTGAGCTTATTAGGCGGAATGGTGAAATGATCCCTTCCGGCGAAACGCAGGTTCTTGATCGATGTCAGGCTCATGAATATTTTGCCGTCCGCAGTTACCGTAAAATGGCTGCGCTTGATTATGAAGCGGTCAATATCGAAAAAGTGTTGCCGGCGGCTGAACTTGAAAAAACTAGTTGGGCGGAACATTTGAGTCTTGAAAAGCTTATTGAATGCAGATATAAGGATTTTGATAATGACCTGACGGCCTTGGTATATATCAGGCCGGCGGTTTTTTCCTGACAGGTCGGGCAGGTTGAAATGCGCAGAAAAAAAGAAGAAAAATCTCCTGAAAAAAAACAACGAAGAAATAAAGTCCTTAAAATCATTCTGGTTTGTCTGGCTTTTTTTACGTTGTTGTTCTGGATAATACTGATTTATTTTGTCCATCTGGTATTTGATCCGGCGCAGGAATACGATACCGAATCCCTGACTACGGAGGATATTTATCATCAAAGCAACGTCATTAAGCGTTTGACAGCGATACTTTGGCGCAGCAGGCCGGGGCGGGTATGCGTATTGACTTTGAGCCAGGCGGAGGTTAACGCTTTAATTGCCGCGATTTCAAATTCCGATTCCCTGTCGGATTTTCTTTTTTGTGCCGGGCGTGTCGGGGACCCTCCCAAAAAACGTCCCTACAAAATTGTTTTTAAGGGAAATTGTTTTGATATTAAATTTTCTTTGCCGACGGACATAATGACGCCTTTCGGAAAGAACATTAACCTGACGGTATCCGGCAAACCGGGGCTTGATGAAAAAGGTATCGGGGTTGATTTGAATTCCGTTTCCGCGGGGGATGTAGCCTTGCCGCCGGGGCAGGTGGAGAAAATTCTGCATATTCTGCTGGAAAAATACGAAAAAGATGAAACTTTCAAGCGGATTCATGATATTGTTGTGAAAGCATATATCACGCCGGAGAAAAACCTGGTAATTTATTTTTATCCTTACCGTATAAGGAATGTTTTAACTGAAGGATTGCAGGGAATTTAGACGGCTCCGACAAAATTCAAAAAATAAAAGAACGGCGGATGTAACGCCTCGCCGATTCAACAGGCGAGTCTGTTGGCCGAGCCTCTTGACGGCTCGAAATTTTTAGCGCAACTTGTTGCGCCTGAATAAATCAGCGTAGCGTATTTTTTTCAGGACGTTGAGTGTGCGAGTCGAACTGTTGCGAGTTTTGTCGGAGCCGTCAATTTCGTCAATTTAATATTTTATATCCGAAAATATTATAAATTTTATTTAAAAGCTGTGGAAATTCAGGCAATTTGATATAAAGTAACGGTCTCGTTTATATGCCCGGGTGGCGGAATGGCAGACGCAACGGACTTAAAATCCGTTGACCGCAAGGTCGTGAGGGTTCGAGCCCCTCCCCGGGTACCATTTTAATTTTTATCCATGTCTCTTACCAGCAAGTATTTATGACGCATATCCCGTTGGGTTAAAAGGATATACGAATTTCACCTTTTCCGGGTGGGGTCCAGGGGAGAGGCATAAATCCACTGTTTTCTCTCTGTTTGAGGCGATTCTCTCTAAAATAACTGGTAGCCACCAGTTAATTTCGGGAAATTTATTTAAATTTATTAGTGCCTTATAGTAAAGCACTTAACCCCTGAAGATGCGATTAAATCGCCTTCCAAGTTTGCGTAGCGGTAAAGTGGACTGGGGTAAAAACGGCTCAAAACGTGTGTTTTTCGAACTTTTTCTAAGAGTTACTGCGAGAGCTTGTGTTTTTTTCTGGAAGGAAATTTAACGATTTTTCCAATAGCGTTTTTAAAATGATTTCCTATTAGCGTATACTTACCTAGCTTTTTTAATTGCTTCTGGTATTGGAGATTTTTCAATATTTTCTGACAAATTGTTTAGATAAAACATTTTCCTTCTGGATTTGCTTATAATAATGTGCTTCTTCGGCAATATAGATATTTTTCAAAGCGCAAAAATTGCCTCAAATAAAAATTTTTATTGTCAACTTTAGATGTTAGAGATATTTGTATTATATATTCTTGAATGTATGTTAGTATTTACGATTTAATTTTACTATTTGAATTGATATGAGACAAGAGGCAGATAATAAAGAATTTTTCAAGATTCTACATCAAAATTATCCTCTAATTCGCAAAATGTGCATCAATGCTGAGCGTTTTTCGAGTCGTGATGAGACTATAGAGTTCATAAATGAATTTTATGCCGAGAAAGATAAAGGCGTACAAGCCGCAAAACTTTTTGAGGACATGCGTAATTGTGGAATGTTGGGAAAAAATCATTCTCTTTGGAGTGTCCCCAGCTATATCACTCTTTTTATACGCAAAAGAGAAGGACGGTTGCATTATACCAGTCAACGACTTATCCGAGCTTGTTTACACGAAATTGATACTCGATCCGAAGGACTGGAAAAATTACTTCAATATAAGACTATTACATCAGGAGAAATTGAAGAAGAATTGTTTGCTATTGAGGACACATATCAGCAGTTGTCAGCAGCAGCTCAGAATAATTGCCGGAAAATTTCTCAAGAAGTTTCGACGTTTAAACTTGAGGATTCTCTTGAAATATCTTCTTACAAAATAAATCGTTTTATTCGGCTACATGATGATTTCATAGCTCCAATGCTTGCAATTGTTGTTGATTCGGATAACGAATTTGAGAACGTTTCCTTAAAAGTTTATAATATATGCAATAGTCTAACAAGTACGTTTGGAAGAACAAATCATCTAGGATATCATATTCGAGGTTTAGTTGAGACTGTAAAAATTATCCAGGAACAAGTTGCGGGGAAATTATTGCAAGCTAAAAATGAGTTGGATATAATCTTTGAAGTATATCACGAACATCGGCGGATAATTGAGGGGATTAATTATTTCTGGAAAATATGTCTTGAGGAACGTGAAGATGAAAAAGAAAGAATTTTTAACAAATATTTTCTTGGAAGCGGTAAGCTCCGGGTATT
This sequence comes from Victivallaceae bacterium, assembly GCA_041668685.1. GTDB lineage: Bacteria > Verrucomicrobiota > Lentisphaeria > Victivallales > Victivallaceae > JAHOYW01. The sequence continues at coordinate 3,754 of JBAYCO010000205.1, forward strand.
TAATCCTAATAATTTTTCTTATCAAAACCAGTTGCAGAAGCAGCTTTATCCGGAGCATTTGAAAAGGCCAGCACGCCCACTGCATTCTTTGGGAGTTTCACGCGATGATACCGGAACTATCCATGGGTTGATATGCTTTACAGATATATGTAAGAATTTGCTTAGAAGTAAGCATCACTCCTGCTTGCTCACATGGTTAGCTGAAAACTATGCTGGAGAAGATGCAACATTTTATGTTGAAAAACTTTTTGAACTGGAAAAATGTTTTCCGGAAAAGATAAAAGTTTCAGCTGAAGAAAAATACTTTCAGCTGGATTCTATTCAGGTAAAATTGCAGAGCAGGGAATGGAATAATAATGGAAAGTAGTTTTTTAGAACTGAAATTGCCAAACAGTATTCGCCAGATATGGAATAAACTTGTATTAAGAGGAATTTACATCTCAGCGGAAAACGAACGCGACTTATATAATGATATTTTAAGGAATGAAGAAGATATAAGGAAATTTTTGGAAATTTTTGAACATAAACTCGTGATTCATAAAAAAGATTTTATTTACGCGGAAGCAAACAGAAATTTACAGCTTTTGCAAGGCCATAGAAAACTCATAGTTTTTCTGGCTGTGTTTTTTGAAAAATACCAGAAACTTAATTCTTCTGTCCAGGCACCCTGGTATGAAGAAATTATTATAAGTACCCAGAACCTTGCGGATATGAACCTGTATTCTACTGAAAGCGCGGAAAACCGTCTTTTAGACGTCGGGTTGAATGATGAGATGGATATTTTTGATTCAGTGTTAAAACCTGCTGCTGGTCAGTTTCTTATTCAAATGACCCCAACCGATCTGAAAAATACCGATAGTCTTGAAGCTGCTCAAAAAGTGGAGTTTAAATTCAATACCCCAGTTTATCGTTTTATTGATATGTTTACAGAACTTGCTGACCTTTTCAGTGAAATGGACAGCAACGAAGAGGAAGAATTAAATGAATAAAACAAATAATATTATCTATGGCGTAAAAAAACTGGTAATGATAAATTCCGCCACGGTGGAATACCTGAAATTAGACTTGGATTTGCCGCTGCATTTGAACGCAGAAAATAATCTGGGAAAAACATCTACCGTAAACACCCTCCAATTTCTGTATATAGATTATGTAAATGACATGTTCCTGCCATCTTCTGTCCAGGAGAGTATAAAATTCTATTTTCGAGACGAATACAGTTATTTGATTTTTGAATGTGTTTCAAAAACCGGTACGCATTGCGTAATACTTAACCGTCCCGCTGGAAGTTCAAAATATTATAATCGTCACCTAATCAAATGCGAATACACTCCGGACATTTTTATTGACAATAAACTGCGTCCAATGAGTTGGGAAAATGTTTTGGAGAAGCTGTCGGAACTCAATCTTGATTTTGCCACTGTAACCCATAAGGAATGGTGGCGCTCATTATCAGGTTTTACAGACAATAAAGCCAAGAAGAGAAAAATCCCTTCTCTGTTTATTCTGCCGGTAAAGGATCATGAAAGTTATAAACGGTTTAAGATGATTTATTGCAATTTATTAAGCATGAGTTCGATTACACTTGATACTTTTAAGGATATTCTCTTATCATGTGCGGTGGCGAGCGGAGAAAAAAGAAAGATTGATTTTGCAGAAAAAGATTATAAGGGGACTTTTGAGAAATGCCGCAACTTACAGGCTCAGCATCAGTATTATATTGAACATGAACAGGAAATCTCAGAAATCCGGGAAACAGAAAAGTCCTTACAAAAGTTCAAGCGAAATATGCCTGCAAGATTTTGCGTGCTCAGGGCAAATTATGATACCTATAGAGAAAATCTGGAGCGGGAAATTGACACCGCTGAAGACCGCAAAATTAAAATTAAAGGTGAAAAAAAAGAACAAGACGAACTCAGTAGCGGACTTATTGATAAACAAGTGAAAAATGCGGGTAATTTGAAACTGGTCGAAAAAATGATATCCGAATGCGAACGTCTTGGAGAAGATGAAAATCTGTTTTTGTGCCGACAGAAATTTTCACTTAACGAATTCAAAAAGCACAAAGAGAACATTGAAAGAGAATTTTTCAATCTGGAAAAAGATTTGGAGGGGATTAAAGAATACACTCAAGACGGACTCGAAGCCAGCGTTATACGCATACAAAAAGATTTAGATGATCGATCACGACTTCTTGATGACGACAGGTTGCTTAAATGGCTGCAGAAAGAAGGTATGAAAAATGATGATATACATAAACTGGCCTCTTTGTTCAGTACAGAACTTGTTAATACTCCTATGGAAAAAGTCGAGGTAAAAAACAAGAAACTTCTGATGCAAAATATTATTTCTATAACTGACAAAGTTTCAAACAACTTTTATGAAGACTCCGCCGTAAAAATTGAAATAGAGCAAAAACAGTTTCAAAAATTGATGGATCGAGAAGAAATTAATAAGCAAATTGTTGGATTACAGGTAGAGTTGCGTAAAGCTAAAGAACGTCTTTCGTTTTTTCTTGAGCAAGCCGGTAAAATCAGTGATTTAAATAAACTTAATAGCCAAAGAAATGCCAATACGGAGCTTCTTAAAAGCTATGAACGCTTTGCGGAATTAAGCTCTAAACTCCCTGAGTTGAAGTCAAAGGCGAGTGAATTAAAAAATACGCAATCAGAATTATCAGGCAAAATTAAACTTCATAAAAATAATATGGCTGGCCTGGACGAGGAATTCCAAGAGTTGAATGAATCTTTAGTTGAAAAGAAAACTTCACTTGGGACACTAAATGGGGATTATTCTTCTCTTGAAGCAACTGTTCGTCAACATTTTCCTGATGTAATTAATGATGAAGTTGAATTCAAGAAAGAGGAGTTGGAACTTGATTTTTTATTGAGTGAATTACCGGTTTTTAAAAATCAGATTGAAGAAGGCGGACTGATAAGTGGCAGCTCCGGCGTCGCCTCCATTGAGATGAATACCCTGTGGATGGCGGGCACAGCAACCAGCCACGGATCCCTTCTCCTCAACGGGCTGAAAGCCTTCAACCCGTTGAGCAACACCGCCGCAGCGATTGCACTCCTCAACGGCGGCGAAAACAACTCCAAAATAATGTTCACCTTTTCAGGGGGCAAAGCGGAAAAAGAATCCCTTGTCAGTTTTATCCTGCAGACCCTGCAGAAAAAGCTTTTGCACAGCGAAGCAGCCCCTCTGCTGATGGCTGCACCCGAGTTTCAGAATATTGCGACGCAGCCGCCCATTATTTTTGCACCCGGCAAGAGCGAAATTGATGCCAGGGATGCCCCGCTGCTCGCCAGTTATGCCAGGTTATTGAAGACTTATCCAAATCTGGTTCTGGTCTTGACTGCCTCCGCCAACAA
>JBAYCO010000206.1:0-7109 GCA_041668685.1 Victivallaceae bacterium
AACCCTTAACCCTTAACCCTTAAAACTTAACACTAATTTTCCAAACTGTATTTCGTTTGAATATTTTTTATATAACCGTCGAAATTTTCGCCGGTTTCCAGTTTCATCTTCTTCAACAGGCGGTAAACCCGAACAGCTTCCGCCGCGGCTTCCGGGGTATCCATTTTCAAATACATGCGGATAGCGGCAGTCGCGGCCTTAACCACCCATACGGGCTTTATTTTTACGCCTTTTTCCTGATCCACCTGATAACCATAAAGCAATTCATTATACATGTCAAGGGCGGCGTTCTCGTCTTCGAGAAGTTCATAACAGCGCCCAAGTTTATACTTGGTCTGGTTGCGTACGGAAGGCGTCATTTTCTTTACTTCCAGAAGTTTTTTGTAGTCCTCCGAAGCTTTTTTCAGCAGTTTTGGGTCAAGTTTAGTATTGTAAAGACTGTAATTGCAATCCGCCATTCGTCCGAGACAGGCTATCTCAAAGTCGGACTGGGGACGCAGACGGGCCGCACGCTGATAATAACCCGCCGCCGCGGCATAATCGCCTTCTCCCGACGCAATGTCCCCAGCCAGGAACAAAGCCCTGGCGTTAATGTTATCTTTCGGGTATTTATCAAAAATTTCCTCCAGCAGTTTCAAAGCCTGACCCGACTTGCGGGAATGCGAACTGACCAGCGCGCAGTCATAAAGGAGCTGCGCGGAAATTCCGGGATTGGCCGAATACTTTTTCAGTAATCCCTGAATCCATTTTTCCGCCTGGTCATATTGCCCCCGGTTACGCAACGAATCAATAAACCAGAGTTCCGCGGCTATGCAATACTCGGAATCGGAATATTTTTCAGCCAGTAAACGGACTGTTTTCTCCACCTCGTCCCATTTCTGGAGCTGGTAAGCGGCAAAGACAAACTTGTACAAGGCGTTCGGCGTAAATTCGTTCTTCGGGTACTTGTCCGGAAAATCCTTAAGCAGTTCCGCCGCTTCGGCGAATTTGTTCTGCGCGAACAGAATTCCGGCAGCGGCGAACACCGCGGCGGGAGCATGTTTATTTTCCGGGTAAAGTTTGACGAACAAGCGATAATTTTTCAGGGCTTCTTCAACCCGTCCGAGTTGCTCCTGGCAGTACGCGAGATAATACTGGCCGGTAGATGCAAAAGTTTTGTCTTTTTTATCCTTGCCAAGTTCCTCCGCTATATACAATGCCTTACTGTAATCTTTCAAATGCAGCTGCGACTGAAGCGCCCAATAAGCCCCGCGGGTCTGCCAGGGCGATTCCTGCACCATAACCTCCTCAAAAGCGACGGCCGCTTCCGCAAATTCCTTATTTTTGTAATATAACTGCCCCTGGAGATATTTGCCTTCCATCCGCTGCGCCGTCTGCGTCCCGACTTCATAAATTATCGCCAGCATCCGCATCGCCTTGTCCGGAGCGCCGTTCTGTTCATAGATCACCGCCGCTTCGCGTGCGGCCGTAATTCGCTGTTCCGGGCTCAGACGGGGTTCTTTCAGAATAGTCGTATAAAGCGCCAGCGCCTCGGAAAAACGTTTTTCAGCAGCCATCAGGCGGGCGCATTGAAGCTGGACGTCGAGGGTTTTTGGGTCGTCATAGTACAGTTCAATATATTTCAACGCCGCCTTTATCGCGAGGTTGTTGTCCTTTATCCTGGCATAGGTGTTTATAAGCAGCAGGAGGCTGTCCCGGCGTTCCCGGTCGTCAGGCGCGAACTTAAAGGCGTCTTTCAGGAATATTACCGCTTCAGCAGGCTTATCGTTTTTTAAAAAGTGCTCCACCGCGATCCGGGAAATTTTATAGACCAGCGGGTTGGGACGAACCTCGATTCCCGCCATTACTTTCACATAGGTCTTGCATAGTTCGGAAAAACGTTTTTCCTTTATCATCTGCAACAGCAAAAGCAGGTTCAACTGGAAATAGTCGGCGTTTTTGCTGAATTTCCGGCCGGCGGCAAACAGTTCTTTGCTTTTTATCAGTTCTTCGCCCATGATCAGACAATACAATCTCTGCTGAAACGCGGTAAATTCCCAGGAAGTCCCGGCCGCCCCCTTTTCCAGCGAAGCGTAGGCTTCGGCGGCTTCCCGCCAGCGTTTCTGCCGTCTCAAGCTCAAGCCCAGGGTTGAAAGAAGCTGAAAATACAAATCCTCTTTCGCGATTTTATTTTTCAGGGCGGGAAGCAATATTTCCTCAGCCTCTTTATATTTGCGCTCAAGTATAAAGATACTTGCCTGGTAAAGGACTTTAAGGTTATTGTCCGCCAGGGGAAATGTCCGGGAAAAAGCGGCTAATTCGCGTTTGGCTTCCGGGACGTCCGAAGAACTTATATAGGCGGTAAGGAGCCGTACGGAAGCATCCTGCAAAGCGTTTCTGTTACCCGCGGCGGCAACCTTGTAACGGCGATAGAAATTGACGGCGCGCTTATAATCACGGGCGTTAAGGGCAACATCTCCCAGAGCCCGCAAGCGGTCGGCGTCTTCGGCGTTCAGGCTGCCGACAACACAATATAAAAATACAATTGCAACCGCTTTTATAGTTCTTATACAAAACAGCTTTAACATAAGCGCCCCTTTTGTGAAAGAATCAGTCCTCTTCCCCGGTCACAACCGTATCTTCAGCCTGGCTGCCGGCGCTCTTTTTACCGCCAATATTAAGTTTTTCCCGGATCGCTTTCAGAACTTTTTCCTGCAATTCCTCATTCTCCTGAAGCAGTACTTTGGTCGCTTCGCGCCCCTGGGCAAGCTGTTCACCGTCAAAGGCAAACCAGGAACCGCGTTTTTCTATCACATCATTCTCCAGCGCGACATCGAGAATCGACCCGGCGCGTGAAATGCCTTCCGAATAAATAATATCGAATTCAGTAGTTTTGAAAGGCGGAGCCAGTTTATTTTTTATGATCTTGACGCGGGTGCGGTTGCCGAGAACGTCGCCGGCGGCACTTTTTATCTGCCCGATGCGGCGGATATCCATACGGATGGAAGAATAAAATTTCAGCGCGTTGCCGCCGGTAGTGGTTTCAGGGCTGCCGAACATGACCCCGATCTTCATCCGTATCTGGTTAGTGAAAATGATGCAGGTACGGCTCCGGTTGGCGGCTCCGGCAAGCTTGCGCAGCGCCTGGGACATCAAACGCGCCTGCAAACCCATATGGGAGTCCCCCATCTGGCCCTCCAGTTCCGCGCGCGGGATCAGGGCCGCAACCGAATCGATCACCAGCACGTCAATAGCATTGCTGCGTACCAGGGTGTCAGTTATATTCAAAGCGTCTTCACCGCAATCCGGCTGTGCGATCAGCAGTTTGTCGGTGTCAACGCCGATCTTCCGGGCGTATTCCGGATCGATAGCGTGTTCCGCGTCAATAATCGCGACTGTCCCCCCGGCCCTTTGGGCGTTGGCGATCACATGCAGACACAAAGTTGTTTTCCCGGATGATTCCGGGCCGAAAATCTCGACGATCCGGCCGCGCGGCACGCCGCCGATCCCAAGAGCGATATCAAGTCCCAGCGCCCCGGTACTGATCGTCGGCACATCCCCGTACATTCTGGGATCATCTCCAAGGCGCATAATGGAACCTTTGCCATAAGCTTTTTCTATCTGGCTTAAGGCTATTTCCAGATCTTTACTGCGGTCAGCGTCTTTATCCCACGCTTTTATCGGGATGTTTTTTTCTTTTGCCATTTTTATTACTCCGTTTTCAGTTTGCCGGGTTAAATGTCGAGATTTTTGACCGTCGTCGCATATTTCTCAATATAGGTGCGGCGCGGCTCCACAACATCCCCCATCAGAAGGGTGAACATGCGTTCGGCTTCCACCGCGTCTTCCATAGTGACAGTTATCATTTTGCGCGTCGCCGGGTCCATCGTCGTTTCCCAAAGCTGTTCGGCGTTCATTTCCCCAAGACCTTTGTAACGCTGAATGTGCAGTCCCTGGCGGCCGTTTCTTTTAATTGCGTCAGACAGCGCTTCGATACTGAATATTTCTTCTTCACGGCCTCCTGCCTTTACCTTGAAAAGGCATTCCGAGTCGCCGTAAATATTCTCGGCTTTAAATTCGAAAGCTTTGAGTTCTTCAATGATCCCCTTGCAATTATCCGCTTCAAAAATAGTCATCACATCAATTGCGTTGTTCTGTTCAAAGTCATCAAAAGGGTCATCTCCGGTTTCTACGCCGGGCTGAACATCGGCGTCCGGCTCAGAAACGAAATCACCCGTTCCCACCCGTTCCCCGGCCTCTTTAATGTAATCGGCTTCTTCTTCATCGGTGTATACGTATTTAGAGGAAATCGTTCCGTCATTTTCCCGGACATTGATCTTGGCAATCGGGAATTCCCCGTCATCGGAAATCTGTGAGAAATAACTATCGGCTTCAATGCCGGAACGCTGCAAGCTGATCGCGATGCTCTGGACTTTGAAGAACAATTCTATAAGTTTGTTGACCTTATCCATAGTAACCGGGTTATCCGCGGCATCATAAACTTCTATATCTTCACACCCCAGTTCCGTCAGGAAATTATCCAACTGGCCTTCCGTGTCAATATAGCGTTCCTTTTTGCGCCTGCGCACTTTGTAGAGCGGCGGATTGGCGATGTAAACATAACCGGCCTCGATCAGCGGCTTCATCTGGCGGTAGAAAAAAGTCAGAAGCAACGTCCTGATATGCGAACCGTCCACGTCGGCATCTGTCATTATCACCACCCGGTGATAACGGGCCTTGGTGACGTCAAATTCCTCACCGATGCCACAGCCGACGGCAGCGACCAGTGACTGGATTTCCTTGTTCTGGAGCACTTTGTCAAGGCGCGCTTTCTCCACATTAAGCAGTTTACCGCGAATCGGCAGAATCGCCTGGAACGAACTGTCGCGTCCCTGTTTGGCGGAACCGCCGGCGGAATCCCCTTCCACGATATAAAGCTCGCTTTTTTCCGGTTCACGGCTCGAACAGTCGGCAAGTTTGCCCGGCAGACTGAAACCGTCAAGGGCGCCTTTGCGCTGTACCAGTTCCCGTGCTTTACGCGCGGCTTCCCTGGCCCGTGCGGCAGTCATGGCTTTAGATACGACTTCCCTGGCGACAACCGGATTCTCTTCGAGGAACGCGCCGAGACCTTCATTGACGATTGATTCGACAATACCGCGGACTTCGCTGTTGCCGAGTTTCGTTTTTGTCTGGCCTTCAAACTGCGGATCCGGCACCTTTACGCTGATAACGGCGGTCAAGCCTTCGCGGGTATCGTTGCCGCTCATCGGTTTGTCGTTCTTGAGCATATTGCTGCTCTTGGCGTAAGCGTTAATCGTCCTGGTCAGGGCCGTCATAAAACCGGTCAGGTGCGTACCGCCCTCGATCGTATTGATATTATTGGTATAGCTGTAAATATTTTCGTTGAAGCCGTCGTTATACTGCATGCCCAGCTCAATATCAATACCATCTTTCTCCTTGGCAAGATATATAACTTCCGGGGTAAGTACCTGTTTGTTCTCATTGAGCATGGCGACAAATTCGCATATCCCGCCCTCATAATGGAAAGTCTCGGCCCGTGCGCCCCCACTTTCATCAGTACGTTCATCGGCCAGCGAAATCGTAACCCCGCGATTCAGGAAAGCCAGTTCACGGAGGCGTTTTGCCAGAATATCCCAGACGTAAACAGTTTCAGAAAATATATCGCTGTCCGGCAGAAAACTTACTTTGGTGCCGTGCTTGTCGGTATCGTAAAGTTTGTTTAATTTTGTTTTGGTATCGCCGCGTTCAAAACGCATATGGTAAGCGGCTCCCTCACGCGCAACCTCAACGTCGAGCCATTTACTGAGCGCGTTCACGCAGGAAACCCCCACCCCATGCAGACCGCCGGAAACTTTATAGGAATTATGGTCGAATTTACCTCCGGCATGGAGCACCGTCATAACAACTTCAACCGCCGGTTTGCCTTCGCCTTCATGCATATCCACCGGAATACCGCGACCGTCATCCTGGACGGTAATACTGTTATCCTGATGAATAGTAACCTTTATCTCGCTTGCGTAACCGGCCAACGCTTCGTCAATACTGTTGTCAACAACTTCGTACACCAGATGGTGCAGGCCGCGCTGACTGGTGTCGCCGATATACATACTGGGGCGCATCCTGACCGCCTGAAGACCTTCAAGAACGGTTATCTGTTCCGCGCCGTATCCGCTTTTTTCGCTAATCGTATTTTCAATATTTTCCGCCATTAAAACAGTCTCCCATAGGCTAAGTTAAATTGTTTTAATAAACCTACTGCATATATGCTTTTTTACAAGCGAAAAAAACGCCGTTTCGGGCTTATTTTGAGGAAAAAAAGGATAAAAATAAAAAAAGGCGAAGACAATGCCTTTCTTATATATTTCTTCTGCCTGAAAAAGCGGCGGCGATAGTCGCCGCGTCGGCAAAGGAAATATCCGCCCCGGCAGGCAAACCCTGCGCTAAACGGGTGATTTCAAGGTTTTTGTCCTGAAGAAGCCTGGCAATATACATCGCGGTGGCCTGACCTTCCACATCGGGACTCAACGCCAGGATTATTTCCCGTACCGCAAGTTTATCGATACGGCCGGGCAGAGAATTGATATTGAGGTCTTCCGCCGAACGCTTTTCAAGCGGGCTCAGCTTGCCGCCGAGAACATGGTAAACGCCTTTGAAGAAACCGCTTTTTTCTATCGACATTATCTGGCTGAAGTCTTCAACCACACACATTTGTTTCGTATCGCGGGCGGAACCCCGGCAAATCAAACATTTTTCGCCGTTTTCGGCAAGAGCGCCGCATTCGGGACAAAAAGTCACCATCACCGGGAGCTTTACCATGGATTCGCCGAAGGCGATTATTTTTTCACCATCCCATTTGAGCATGGCGAGGGCAAGGCGTTCGGCCGTGCGCCTGCCTATCCCCGGCAGGCGTTTCAAATGCTCGATAACTTCCTCAAGAGCTTCCGGGTATTTGAATTCAGCCATTTTAAATTATTTCCATATATTATCCAAACTTCCCGCTTTTAACAGATAATACAGCACCCGCGTAGGCTGGCTTTCGATGAAAGCGTCAATGAGAAACATTATACAACCTGGCAACGTTTCATATCGCCGGTCTCATCGAGACGCGG
>JBAYCO010000207.1:0-7076 GCA_041668685.1 Victivallaceae bacterium
ATTTGTTCCAATGAATTTATTGTATAGTCCGGCCGGGTATTTTGCAACTCCGGAATTTCATGGCGCAGGCGCAGAGAGCGGCAGTCGCCGGCGAAAAGTGCGGTCAGCATACCCTGTTTCCAGGCCGGATAAATATCTTTTAGCATATCGTTGCCGACAAAAAGAATTTCATTGCTTTCAAAACCGTATTTATGGTTGCAGGCGCTTAAAACTTTTTCAAAAAGCCGGACGTCCGGTTTACCGAGTTTTTCCCGGTATGAAAATATGCTCAGGTCGCGGTCGAAATGTTCAATGTCCTCCGCGTTGCTGACCTCGCCCCTGATAAAATAATTCATGATTACCGGAGTGTAAAACTGGGCGTTTGAAACAATTCCCAGCGGGATTTCGCGGCTGCGCAGATAAAGGATGATGTCCTTCATGAACGGCATCGGATAGACCGGGTTGCTCAGGGTTTCAAAATAAACCGCGAGCGTTTTTACTTCATCTTTCCATGGCCGCTCGATGAGTTTTTCATTATGCAGCTTATGAAGCAGGATATCCCAGACTTCGCGGATATCGATTTCCGGGTTCCCGATATTATTTTCCTGCGCGTTTTCCCGAAGGTCCCTGATCGTCCGTTTATAGTTTTCTATTATATCGCGGGCGACGTTACCCGGAGCCGGTGAAATTATCCGTATGCCGCAGCAGGCAAAAGATTCCAGGACGCAGTCCGGGGACAGTTCCAGTTTGTCTATATCTCCGGAACGTGATATCAGCAGCGTGCCGTAGATATCGAAAATAACGCATTTAATTCTGTCGTTCCTGGCGAAATCAGGCGTTTTTCGGGTTGGAACCGGTAGTAATTTCTCCTGTCGGTCAAACAAGCGTTTTATAGATTTCAAGTAGTTTTTCTCCATAATTTTCGATCGAGTATTGTTGTCTTATGAGTTTACGGTTTTCGGTGATTATTTCCCGACTGAAATTCGCCGTAACCCCTTGCAGTTGGGGATTGGCGGCGATAAATTCGCGTTGTACTTCCGGATTTGCGGACAATTCCTTTATGAAAGCCATTTGAGCGGGCTGGTTCAGTAAAGCAAAATCCTCCATTTCGGGTGTCGCAAGTTTTTCGTAAAGGCCGTCGAGCTTTATTCCTGCCGCCCTGAAGTCCCTGGTTACCGGCAGATCGCGCCCGACGACCGGTATTCCGAAAAGCCAGGCTTCCAGGAACGCCATGCCGAACCCTTCGCGGATGCTGGTGGTTACGGCGCGGTCAGCCGAGCCCATTATTTCTTTAAAGGCGCATTTTTCCCCGGCTTCGAAGATTACGGGAATTTTTTTTGCGGCGCAGAATTCTTTCCATTTGTCGTATTCGACTTTTTCCACAGGATTGAGCGGGGGCAGGGTGATTATCCAGTTTGCCCTGTCTTTGAACAGCGAAGCCAGCAGGATAAACTCACCGAGGTTTTTTCGTCTGATGCCGCGTACCGGATAAACGTAATTGGGCAGTTCCGGGTTTATTTTCAGGAGTCGGCGGACTTTTGCCTGTGCTTCCGCTTTTTGTCGGTGCTTGCTTATGGTTTCGACCGAGACCGGATTAGGCAGCAGGCTTATGCGGTCCGGGGGAATCGCTAAACGCGTCAGACGTTCCACGTAAAATGAATTCAGCACGGCGTAACGGCAGTTTTCCCGCACCGGGTACATTATGTCGCGCAGTCGGCGCCCGAAGTGTTTTTCGATCAGGTTTTCCAGAGCCGCGATATTGGCGGGGCGGTCTTCCGCGAAATCATGAATATGGTTGACCATTTGGCGTCCGCCGGAAACGAGATTGCCCAGGGCGGCCGTCAGGACGGGGTTTTTGCCGAGGTTCAGGTTATGGGCGTGAATAACGGTATCGGCGGTGGTCGTGTCGAGAAAAAAATCTATCAGGCGATTGTGTTTCTGGTCAATTTCTTTTTCGCTTAAAGCGTTGCCGTCAAGGTAATTCATATCCGGGTTGCAGATGAATTCCGTTCCGGGCGGCAGCTTCAGGTTTTCGGCCGGAGCTCCGGCAAAAAGCTGAATTTGCGTAATTTCCCTGCGTTTTGAGAGGGCGGCCAACTGCATTTCGATAATTCTGGTGACGCCGCCCGGATTAAGATGGTAATGGACTATTGCGATTTTCATACTTATTTCCGGGAATTATCGTTTTTTTTGAGTTCTTTTATCATGTTCTGGTATTCTTTGACCTGGCTCATAGGCTGCCGTTCTTTTTCCTTTATTTCATGCTGAATAAGATTGTAATCATCTTTGTCGGAAGTCATCTGGCGCAGGGTCAGGGAATCCGGCGTCAACAGCGGCTGCTCCTTGTATTTGGCCAGGCGGTTCCAGAAGGTTTGCAGGATCCCGAACGACATTTTGCCGAGCGACGCGACGCTCTGGTTGCGATGAATTCGCAAATCGAGATTGGTCTGGGCGATGGCGTCAAGTCCGTATTTCTGGTGCAGGTCGATAAGCATACCGGTTTCCACCCCGTAGCCGATTGGGAAATTGATCTCGGTGAGTATTTCCCGGTAGCCGGCGTATTCGCCGGAAAGCGGCTGGATGATGCCGGTCAGTTCGGGGAAAAACTGTGAGAACAGCGGCCTGATGAGGATTTCCGTAACTCTGCCGCCGCCTGCTGGAGTGATGTTGTCGGCGCTTTTGAAGGGCCGGTTGTAAAAAGCCTTGACGAATTTAATGTCGGGTTTTATGAGCAGGGGGCCGAGCAGTCCGTAGACGAAGCGGGGATGAATATTGCTGATGTCGGCGTCGACATAAATAATAACGTCGCCTTTCAGCAGATAAAGCGCTTTCCAGAGGTTTTCGCCCTTACCGTAACATGTGCCTTCTTCCTTAAGGTAGTCCGAAGCCAGATAAGTGTCGGCGCCGAATTTCGCGGCTATTTCCATGGTTTTGTCTGTCGAACCCGAATCGATGACGGCAATTTCATCGAGCAGCGGGTAACGGTCCATCAGTTCAGATTTCATTACGATAACCGATTTGCCGATGGTTTTTTCTTCGTTCAGGGTGGGAAAGCACAGGCTTATCTTCAGGCCTTTGCGTTTTTTGATTTTGACCAGCTTGCCGATATCCGCGAAGTCGGAATAGTGGAAGGTCCTTGATTTTAACCATTGCTGTAATTTATTCATTTGCCAGATTTCCCATTTTGTCGATTTTACAGATTAGCGTTATAAGTTGAAGCAGGCCCTGTTCAAGGCTGTCCAGTTCGATAAAGCTGCGGTTTGAGCTGCCGCCCGTTCCTTCGGCTAAACCTATGGATATGGAAGGAATGCCCTGCGCCAGGCAGACGGTTATCTGGGTGCTGGAGTATTCCGTACGGGGTTTGTAGCCGAGATCCTTAATGGTTTCCAGGGCGCATTTTACCAGGGGATGGGAGCTGCTTAAGCCGGAAGCTTCGTGTCTGCCGAAAAAGTCACAGGTGATATTAGCGCCGTTTTTGGCGGCGATATCAGTGCAGTTGTCGATGATTTGTTCGCACAAACGGTCCATCATTGAATTTTCATCGCTGAGGATTTCGAGATTTATATGGGCGTCATGGCTTACCGTACTGTAACGTTCGCCGCCGGAGATCATGCCTATGTTCAGGACGGTTTTCGGTTTTTTTGGCAACGGGATCGAGTTGAGGCTGTTAATGACCTCGTTCGCCACCAGGATGGCGTTTGATTCCGACATCCGGCTCCAGGATGATTCTATTTCCGGTTCCTGGAGTTCGCAGTGAATGTCGCAGCGAACCCGGCTCGAACAGAAATAATCAAGGGAGCCCAGGGACAGGCCGGTAAGATTGATTACCGCGTCGATCCGGTCGCCGTATTTTTTGAGGAAAGTCCTGATGCCTTCAAAATCGCCGCGCCCGTGATAGCGGGTAGTGCCGAGCAGGATTATATTGCAGTCCAGCTCCAGTTCAAGTTTCCGGAAAATATCCGGCAGGGTTATCAAAGTAGCTATTCCAAGATTGTCGTCGGCGACCCCGGCGCCCTGGACGCGGTCGACTGAAACGTTGATGCTTTGATCGATATTCAGGTTGAACTGATTGTCCATGTGGCTGCATATAAGGAGATTGCGTTTGCCGGTTTTGCCTGATACCAGCCCTATCGCGTTATGCATCCGGTCGGTTGTGGGGTCGACGGTTGCCATTTCGGCATAGCGGCTCAGGATGAATTCGGCACGCTTCCGTTCGTAAAAGGTCTGTGCTGGATATTCCGCCAGCAGCGCCAGGTTGCCCAGGAGCATTTCGCGGGCTTCCCTTATTCCCGCCCGCCATTTTTCTTTCTGTTCAGCGGTTTCGACGGTATTTTTTGGGTGATTGGTTTTTATCATCTACTATTTTCCCGTAATTTATTGTTTTATTTGCTTTCTATAATAAAAATCTAACATTCAATTATTAGGAAAATGTTATACGCGTACGAATTTTCTGTTAAGAGTGTTAAGATTATATTAGTTTGCGGCTTGGAAAAAAGCAAATTTCTTTTTTTCTCTGTTAACTTGAATATGGCGGTATTCAGCTTTAATGTATAGGGACTTGGAAAATTTAAAAAGGTAAGAACGGAATTGATAAAATTTATTAAAAATCTCCTGACTCGTAACAACAACAGCAATTCGAACCGTCATGCAGAAAGAGAGGCTCTCGCTGTTAAAAGAAACAAAACCCTGAAAAGCGCTAAAATAAAATCGAACCCGCAACAGAACCCGGAAAAATTAAAGCCGCGGAAACCTAAAACCGTAAGGAATAAATCCGCCGCTCCGAAACCAAAAGTTCATACTCCTGAAATTATTGAACATAAAAAGAAAATTCCGTCAAAACCGGAAAAACTGATAGTTTATCCCGAAGCGGAAGGCAAAACCCGCTTTACCGATCTGGCGCTGCACGAAGATATTCTCTTCGGGCTTCAGGAAATGGGTTTTGAGTATTGTACCCCGATCCAGGCGAAATCGCTGCCGTTTCTGCTTCAGGGACGCGATACCGCCGGCAAAGCCCAGACGGGGACCGGAAAAACCGCCGCGTTTCTGGCCGCGACTTTCAGTAAATTCCTTAATGAACCGAAAGCGGAACCCAGAGCCGGAGCCTGCCGTTGCCTGATCCTGGCCCCGACCCGCGAACTCGCAATGCAGATATATAAGGACGCTGAGGAAATATCGTTGTTCACCGGCATGAACAACCATGTGGTTTTCGGCGGCATGGACCACCGCAAACAGCGGGATATGCTGAATAAGCCGCTTGATATCCTGATCGGTACTCCGGGACGGATAATCGATTATTCCAACAGCCGCCATCTGGATTTGTCGCAGGTTGAGGTACTGGTTCTGGACGAAGCCGACCGCATGCTTGATATGGGGTTCATACCTGACGTCCGGCGGATCATCAGCAAACTGCCGCACAAGGATAAACGCCAGACCCTGCTTTACAGCGCCACCCTTGACGACAAGATTATGCGCCTTGCAAACTCCTGGCTGAAAGACCCGATTCAGGTGGAAGATGAGGCGGCCAAGCTGGTTACTGACCTGATTGAACAGAATTTCTATACGGTTTCCCTCGATGAAAAATTCGCGGTATTGTACTGGATAATAAAAAACGAGAAATATGACCGGATGCTGATTTTCGGCAACCTAAAAAGCCGGAATTACGATGTTTATAAGAAACTTAAACATTACGGGATCGACTGCGACCTGCTTTCCGGCGATATTCCCCAGCCGAAACGCATGAAAATACTTGAAAGTTTTCGTTCCGGGAAACAGAAAATCGTCATTGCCACGGATGTCGCCGCCAGGGGAATACACGTTGAAGATGTGTCTATCGTCATCAATTACGATCTGCCTGAACGCGCTGAGGATTATGTCCATCGCATCGGACGCACCGGACGGGCGGGCAAAAATGGCAGATCGATCAGTTTCGTTTGCGAATTCGGCGCTTATTCACTGTCCATAATCGAGGAACTGCTCGGCGAAGAGGCAAAATGCGTCATCCCGCCGGATGAGTTGCTGGAAACCCCGCCCAAACCGGAAACCAGATACTCGAAACCGCGCCGGAAACCGTACCCCAAAACGAATAAATATTGAACATAGAATGAGAAAGCCGCCAGAATTTGAATCGGAACTCGCCATGCAGGAGTTCTGGAACAACATGGATATATCCGGCTGCTTTTATTCTGAAGATAATATTCCCATTACTATCCGCTCGCGCGGCTGCCTGAACCGCGAAAGCGGGCCGGACTTTAAAAACGCCGCAGTCAGGCTTGGTGATGAAAAACTCAAAGGTGATATTGAACTCCATTTGCGGGCCTCCGACTGGTTTGCGCACCAACATCAGCATGACCGCGCCTATTCAACCGTGATTCTGCACGTGGTCGGGGAAAACGACCTCAATCAGGCGCAGCGTGAATTACTGCCTCCGATGCTGGTTTTGAAACCGGGCGAGCGCCGGGAAACCGGGATTTTTCAAGGAAAGTGTTCGCATGAACTTTACGCTATGGGGACGGAAAAAGCCCGTCAGCTTTTTCTCAAAGCCGGGGCGCACAGATTTAAAGAAAAAGCGGAATGTTTTACCCGCCAGATCCTCATTGAGGGGAAGGAACAAAGTTTCTGGCGTTTCCTTTTCGAAGCGGCCGGTTATAAACAGAACAGCCCGGCATTCAGACTCCTGTTCAAGCGCTTTCTGATTTATCCTGAAGAGCTCCGGAAGAAGCATTTCGAGGATATTTTATGGGGGGAATCCGGCCTTCTGCCTGATTTGGCCAGGAGCAATATTCATCCCGAAATTAGGGATTTTGCCGTGGAACGCTGGAATAATTGGGGACGTATACGCAGTCATGCCGCTGCGTCGATAATCTGGAAATCCGGCGGCCGTCCGGCCAATTCTCCCGAACGCAGACTGGCGGCGCTGATTAACTGGATGCGTCGGTTCGGGGATATGCCGTTGATGGAACTTGGAAAATACGCTGAAAACTCTTCCCCTGAAGAATTGGTAAAACACGTAATCAAAAAATTGGAAGTTTCCGATTCTTTATGGGATAAATTCGTCAATTTCAGCACGCCTAAAAATCCTCCCGCGAAAATCAGCGGCA
>JBAYCO010000208.1:0-7048 GCA_041668685.1 Victivallaceae bacterium
ATCCTGCACAGCGTCGATGAAGTCAAAGCGGCGATAAAACGCGGAAATTATTTCTTCTGCGATATTAAAAAAGAGGGAATATTGTTGTATTCATCCGGGCGTTTCCGGCTTCCGGCGGTAAAAGAACTCAACCTCAAACAGCGTCTCGGTAATGCCGAAAGAGATTTCAGCAACTGGCTTGAAAGGGCAAAACGGTTTTATAAACATTTTTCAGTAGATATTCGAGATAAAGATTACAAAGGCGCGGCATTTATGCTTCATCAGGCGGCGGAACATTCTTATCATACGGTTTCATTGGTATTTACCGGTTATAAGCCGAAACTTCATGACCTCGAAGAATTAGGGATAAAACTCAACCGTCTCAGTCCCGAATTCAAAGGAATTTTCCCGCAGAACACGGATGAGGAAAAACGGCTTTTCAAACTGTTGAAAAGCGCCTATGTCGGGGCCAGATACGACATGAGCTATAAGATCACAAAAGAAGAATTGGAATATCTTGCCGGACGGGTAAAGCTGCTTCAGGATATAACCGAAAAAGTCTGTAAAGAAAAGATAAAAAGCTTTACTTAAAATGTGCTGCATGTTACGTGCTGCGAAATACGGATAAATGATGCAAATTTGTCTGCCGGGGGGCCTGAGCCGACAGGCTCTTGGGACTGCGGCGGTCCTCCGCCGCTTTGAAATTTCGAGGACGGGATCAGCAGCATACGCAAATACAAAGTGCAAGAGGACTTGCGCACTCCAAAGATGCTTTGCATCAATTAAAAGAAATGAAACCATTTTTTAAGACCGCTTTATTGATTGTATTTATAATCGGCGGCAGCCTGTCTGGGCGCGCCGGTGAGGCGAACCGCGCCGGTGAAGTGTTGGACGAAGTCTGGAACGAAGTCGGTAAACGTCATTTTGCCGAGAATTTCAAAGAAAAACACCATCCGCTATACCTGAAATTCAGGCCTGCCATATTGAAAGCCGATACGGATACGGAGATAACTTTTGAGATCAATAAACTTCTGCAAGCTCTCGGCCAAAGCCATATTGTACTTCAGCCCCCGGCTAAAACCGTTTTTTCCAGGGCGATGTCGGTTATTCGCCGGAATACCGGCCCGGTAAAGGACCAGCGCCGGGCGCGTAAAAAAACCGTCGTTTCTTCTGATTCGCCTGCCGATACCGGGATTTATCTGGCGCAAAGCGCCGGCCGGATCTGCGTTATCCGCGTAAGGAAAAATTCTCCCGCCGACCTGGCAGGAATGAAGGTTGGCGATGTGATATTATCGATAAATGGAATTCAGCTTCATCCTGAAATGAAGCTTTCCCTGAGCTGGTGGATTCTCGCACGGGCTTTGCTGTCGGGAAGAGCGGGAAGCAAAGTCAAAGTGGAATATCTTAATGGCGCAGATAAGAAGCGCAGCGTTATTTTGACTCGCCGTCTTAACGGCGAAAAATGGTTCCAGTTCGGAGTGCTGCCCCGTTCTTACAGCGATTTTTATTCGACGGTTTTGCCGGGCAATATCGGGTATGTGCAGTTTACTGAATTTTCCACCCCGATGCTGCTCCGGTTTCGTAAAACGATCAGCGGTGAACTCCGGAATATTCGCGGCCTTATTCTTGATATGCGCGGCAATATCGGCGGTATGTTGATGTATCCCCCCTGGCTGGCCGCATGGTGCTGTCCTGCTCCCGTTAATTTCGGGAAACTCGTAATCCGGAATACGCCGCTGGAATTGAAATCTTTTCCGCAGCCGCAATGTTTCAAAGGGCCACTGGCGGTTTTGATCAACCGGGACTCCTACAGTTGCGCCGAGGTGTTCGCGGCCGGTATGCAGGACGCGAAAAAAGCGAAACTTTTCGGTTCGGTCACTTCCGGCAAGTGCCTGCCTTCGATATTTTTAAAACTTCCCAGCGGTTTCCGGCTCCAGACAGTTACGGGCAACATTGTCCGGGCTGACGGCAAGGGTATTGAAAATATCGGCGTGGAACCGGATGAAAAGGTTGTATTGAGCCTGGAGTCTTTACGCAAAGGCAGTGACAATGTCGTTGAGGCGGCCCGGAAGTATTTGGCCGCCCAGGCCACACCATAACTACAGCGGTTTCGGCAGCAGGTATTCAAGGGCCGGATTAACGGCTGTGCGGGCATGGCAAACCGCCAGGGCCAGGGCATCGGTGGCGTCTAATGGTATGTCATTGGTGTCAAGGTTGAACTCATGCGCCATCATAAAGGCTATCTGCTCCTTGGACGCGGTTCCCGAACCTACCGCGGATTTTTTGGCGGTGCGGGGAGAATAGGAGTAAGCCGGGATGCCTTGTTCGGCCAAAGCTGTCAGGATTGTCCCGCGAACCATGCCGAGAATGATTGCCGTATTCGGGTTGCGTCCCAGGAAGGGGTCTTCAATGGAGGCCGCCGCCGGTTTGAATTCCTCGATAAGCTGTTTTATTCCGCCGCTGACGCGGCGGAGGCATTCAGAATGCGGCATGCGTTGAGTATTACGGATAACTCCGCAGTCGATAATTCGCGAATCACCGCCGGAGCTGAATTCCACAACTCCGTAGCCGGTACAGCGGATTGCCGGGTCTATGCCGAGAATAATCATAATACTCCGGTATTTTTCGTTGTTAGAATAACCTTTTCTCATTTACGCCCCTGGGGACAGGGGCGGCTACACCTTTTCCGCGATATTCTTTAACGTGTAGCCACGGCTGTCCCTAGCCGTGCTTCCCGCAACTACGCCCCTGGGGACAGGGGCGGCTACACCTTTTCCGCGATATTCTCCACGGTTGTCCATCAATGCCTGAAGAAATGTTTCAGGACAGAACGTACTTTGAGCTTAATCAATCGATTTCGACCTGATCGGCGATGGAATCGTCGATCTCAAAATTCGCGGTGACTTCCTGGACGTCATCGAGGTCTTCAAGGCGGTCAATCAACCGCAGTACCTGTTGCGCTTTTTCCACATTTTCCAAGTTGACGGTGTTTTCCGGCCGACGAACGAGTCCGGCTTCTTCAGTCTTGATGCCTGCCGCTTCGAGAGCCTCCATTATCGTTTCCAGGGCTTCCGGAGCTCCCCATATTTCCGCGACGCCGTCTTCGACTTCAATATCTTCCGCACCCGCGTCGAGAACCGTCTCCATGAGAATTTCTTCGTCGGCTTTTTCCCCGGTAATTACGAAATGCGCTTTGCGGTGGAACATCCATGATACCGCGCCGCTGGTTGCCAGGTTGCCGCAGTTGCGGTCAAGGGTCATTCGCACTTCGCTGGCGGAACGGTTGCGGTTATCAGTCAGGCATTCGATCAGTACCGCAACGCCGTCCGGGCCGTAGCCTTCGTAAAGGATTTCCTCGAAAACCACATCGCCGAGTTCGCCTAAACCTTTTTTGATAGCGCGCTCAATATTGTTGTTAGGCATGTTTACCGCTTTCGCCGCGGCTAAAGCCGAGCGTAAACGCGGATTCGCGGAAGCGTCTCCGCCGCCCATTTTTGCCGCCACCATTATTTCCTTGGCGAGGCGGGAGAATACTTTGCCTCTTTTTTTATCCGCGGCGTCTTTTTTATGCTTGATATTGGCCCATTTACTGTGTCCTGACATTATATACCTCATGGTAATGGTTAAAATTTATATTTGCCTAACAATGTAATTCCATTTGGCAATTCTTCAAATGAAAAATTGACGGGAGATGATTTTAGTCATATTATAACATAGATACTCATCATTTATTAAGGAGTCGGGAATGAAGTACAGTGAATACGGCCGTACCGGGAAATTAGTTTCCGCTGTGGGTTTTGGCGGAATGCGCTTTGATATGGAAAAAAGCCTTGAGGAGAATGCCGACCTGGTAAGGTATGCGTTTGACAAAGGTATAAATTATTTCGATACCGCTCCCGGTTATTTTGACGGCCAAAGCGAACGGATATTCGGGACAGCTTTTAAAAATATGCCCCGTGAAAAATTTTTCGTCAGCGATAAACTGATGCCGACTTCGGTGAATGACGCCCAGGAAGCATACGATAAAGTCCGTTCGGCCCTTGGTCTGATGAATATTGAATATATCGACTTTTTTCACGTCTGGTGTTTGCGGAAAATGGCGCATTTTGAAATGGCCGTGCAGCCCGGAGCCTTGTATGACGGTTTGCTGCACTGTAAAGAGGAAGGGCTGATAAAACATATTGTTTTTTCTTCGCACCAGAAAGGCGACGAAGTTGAAAAAGTGATAGAATCAGGTAAATTCGAGGGCGTATTGCTCGGCATCAATATCCTCAATTTTCCCTACCGCCGACCGGGAGTGCTGGCGGCGCGTAAACATGGCCTGGGGGTTGTGGCGATGAATCCGCTTGCGGGAGGCCTTATCCCGCAGAACGAGAATAATCTGTTGTTTTTGTGTTCCCCCGGTGAAACGCCTACCGAAGCGGCTTTGCGCTTCCTGATCGCGGATGAGAACATTAATGTTGTGCTGAACGGCTTTACTACTTTCGAGCATGTCGATACGGCCTGTAGAGTTGCGGAAAACGCCGCGCCCATGACTGCTGCCGACCTCGAAAGAATCAGCAGGAGTCTATCTGAAAATTCATTGGAGATATGTACCAGTTGCGGTTATTGCGAGGTTTGTCCCAAGGGTATTCCGATATCCAAATACATGCAGATCTACAACGACAAGGTTTTGTTCAATGTTTCGGAGGCGGATTTTGCGGAACGCCTGGAATTTCACTACAATTGGGGTCTGCTGGCCGAAGACCAGCCGGGCGCCGAAGACTGTATTGCCTGCGGTAAATGTGAAGACCGCTGCACCCAGCATTTGCCGATAGCCAAACGCATGAAAGAATTCGCGCGCTTGAAAAAAAGGAAATAATCCGGGCGTTTTGTCAGTTTATCATGCTTCTTAAGAATTTATGGGCCCTGATGTTCATTTTTTCGAGTTTATACCTGACCATCCTGCCGCTTATGCCGAGTTCGCGGGCTACCGCGCTGACATTGCCGCTGTTGCGTTTCAGTGAATCGATGATCAAATCCTTTTCCATGACTTCT
This sequence comes from Victivallaceae bacterium, assembly GCA_041668685.1. Classification (GTDB taxonomy): domain Bacteria; phylum Verrucomicrobiota; class Lentisphaeria; order Victivallales; family Victivallaceae; genus JAHOYW01. The sequence continues at coordinate 5,017 of JBAYCO010000208.1, forward strand.
ATTTTCTGTTTCAGGGAACCGGTCGCGGAAAGATCGGTGCTTTGCGGCATTTGCAGGGTTTCCGGCAGGTTGTGGCCGTGTATGACCTTTTCGTTGGCCAGCAATACCGCGTGTTCGATGCAGTTTTCCAGTTCTCGCACGTTCCCCGGCCAGTTATAGGCGCAAAGCATGTTTATGGCCGTGGTTGATATCCGGTCAATCTTTTTGCCCATTTGTTTTGAGTACTTCTTGATAAAGCTGTTGCACAGCAGCAGGATATCCGATTTCCTTTCGCGCAGCGGCGGCAGATAAATGGGGAAAACATTTATGCGGTAATACAGGTCCTGCCTGAAACCGCCGTTTTCAATGGCTTCTTCGAGGTCGCGGTTGGTTGCGGCGATTATCCTGACGTTGGCCTTGTTGGTCCGGCTGCTGCCGACTCGTTCGTACTGTTTTTCCTGTATCACGCGCAGAAGTTTGACCTGCACCCGCGGGGAAAAGTCGCCGATCTCGTCAAGAAACAAAGTACCGCCTTCCGCTTCCTCAATCCTGCCGATACGTTTGTAACTGGCTCCGGTAAAGGCGCCTTTTTCGTGTCCGAAAAGTTCACTTTCGAGCAGATTTTCGTTCAGGGCCGCGCAATTTACGCGGACGAACGGTTTGTTGACGCGGGAGCTGTTGTAATAAATCGCCGAAGCGACCAGTTCCTTGCCGGTACCGGATTCGCCGCGGATAAGCACTGTCGTATCTGCCGTCGCGACCTGATGGATGCGAATGAAGACATCCCGCATCGAGTTCGAATTGCCGATGATGTTTTCGGGATAAAATTTGTCTTTCAGGGCGCTTTTCAATCTGGAGTTCTCGTATTCCAAAACTTCGCGTTCCATTTTTACCATCCGCCGGTTATGGACGTCGTGCGCGACCAGTCCGGCGACAATAGTGAGAAACTGTTCGCTCTCCTTCAAATAGTCCGCCGGGCCGAAGCTCATGTCGGCGGCCAGGGTGCCGACCGTTTCCTTGTTCAGGGTTATCGGCACGCAGATAAAACTGATATTCTCGCGTTTTCTGCCCCGCCGGGAATAAATCCTCGCTTTAAAGCGAGGTTCTTCGGATACTTTCGGGACAATAACCGAGCGTCCGGTTTCGAGCACATGCCCGATAACACCTTCGCCCTTACGGTAAACCGCGCTGATATTGTGCTCCCGGAACTCATCGTTCAGGGCGCCGACCACCAGGTTTTCTTTTTCACTGTCCAGAAGCATAATGGAACCGTGCGACATCCCGCACTTGGTCTCAAGGATATCCAGTATCCTGCGGAACGTTTCGGCTTGTCCGGTCATCATTACCATCAATTGTGATATTTCATGCAATACCGCAAGTTGAGTTACATGACTGCATTTGCCGCCGTCGGCCGGGCAATTGAGATTATATGCCATTTTTGTTATTCCCTTGTGCTGGTTCTGAATATTCCGAAAAAATATTTACAGCAGAAACTGTGCCGATTATATCCTGTTCTGCATAATTAAGGCTTTCTCCGGGTAAGAATTCCGACATTTGAGGGAAAACATTTCTTTTCAAAAGCAACATAATTGTAATAATATAAATTAAGCGGCATAGATTTGTTGTAATTGACGGAAACGTTTTTTGACAATTATTTCCGAATTATGTTAATATCTTACAATTTTGTCGAAATTATATTGTATACTTTTTACTATGTTTCCTGCGCTCCTTGGGACAGGGGCTACATCTGTTTCCTCAAAATACAGAGTTTCCCCGTGTAGCCACGGCTGTCCCCAGCCGTGCTTCGCGCAACTACGCCCCTGGGGACAGGGGCGGCTACACCTTTGCTGATTTACACGTTCGGTTTCGGCTATGCCGGTCTGGGATGGCCGGCTCTGGATTTTCTTTTAAAAATCCGGCATGGATTTTGCTATACTGCAACCGAGTAGGCCAGCTTTCGATGAAAGCGGCAAAGAGCAACATTATACGGCCTGTCAACGTTTTATGCCGCCGGTCTCATCGAGACGCGGCGCTACTTGGAGCCGCAGTCAAG
>JBAYCO010000209.1:0-7009 GCA_041668685.1 Victivallaceae bacterium
GACGTAATGATTTTGCCTCAAATGGATTTTCAAATTCTCTGTATTCTCTCAGCACCGAAAAAATCTTTTTCAAGCGCCTAATTTTGCGGTTATGGGTATGAACAGCTATATCATTATCCCTTAATTGTTCAGCAAATTTATCAGTAATTTCTGGAGTTATATCATTAACTTGAATATTAGGATCGTCTACAAAAGAGAGAAATTCTTCGAATGTTGATTTATATGCATTCTTTTCGCTAACCGTAGCTGGAAATGCACGTTCAGGGTGGACAGAATATACTTCCCAAGCGTTGACTAATGAAAGGTCTTTCTTCTTTCTAGAGAATCCTCTGGCCTGTTTCAAATGCACTGAGATTACTTCTTCAGTAGTAGCCTTTAGTAAAGGAATCATTTCTCTTGCTTTTGCAATAGCTTCTTTATGATTCTTTGTTTTAAGACTTACAGCTTTTCTCTGACCATTGACTTGGTATCTGAAATAATAATTTCCTTTTGCTGTTTTTTGATAAACAGTCCCAATCTCGAGTTTTGTGACTTTTCCTGCCATGACAATTACCTCATAATTAAAATTATCTGATATAGCTAATATAGACGATTTTAAAGTATTTGAAAGTCATAAATGGTACTAAACGGCACCTTTTTATGCATTTTTGAGGTAAAAAATGGAGCCAGCTGTCGGAGTCGAACCGACGACCTGCTGATTACAAGTCAACTGCTCTACCAACTGAGCTAAGCTGGCCGATTGTCGGAGTTGTAAATATGAAGCCCTTTTTGAAAAAATCAAGCCGTCTTTAAAAAAAAGAAGTATAGTTTTGCCGCTTATCAGGTAAAAAAACGCATCCAAGCCCGGTTCATCTCCGCAAGTCCCCGAATATAACGCTTTTCACGTTATTTTTTTTGTTTTGAAAACTTGATATATCTCCGGCCGGGTGTATTTTCGATTTAGAGAGCAGGTCAATCTCTGAATGTTGTTTCATCGGAACTGCAAAGTTCTATATTTACTACTCGCTGAGTAGCACCTGCTCTCTTTTTTTATGCGGTAAACAGTTTATCCCAGCGCATGCTCTTCTTCCTGTTCAAGGAATAATTCAAGTATAAGCATACTCCATAATGGATAACTGTTGTCCGTTTTGCGGCCGGCATGTTCGGTCAGCAGTTGTTCGATAATATCCCGCCGGAAAAACCCGTCGTTGACCAGTTTCCCCTCAAGCAAATGTTCATGCAGTTGATCACGCCACACACCCCGGAACCAAGTATCCAGAGGTACGCCAAAACCTCTTTTGCTCCGTTTCATGACTTCAGGAGGCAACATGTCGGCAAAAGCTTCCTTCAATACGTATTTCGGCGAAACCCGGCGCAATTTGAATTTAAAAGGCAGAGACGCGGCAAATTCAACAACTTCATGGTCAAGGAAAGGATTCCTTACCTCCAGCGAACAGGCCATGGAAGCGATATCAACCTTAGTCAGAATATCCCCCGGCAAATAAGAAGCCAAATCCGTCTCCATGATCTTCTCGACATCCTGTTCAGCGCTCGTGTTGTTGTAAATAGAGGAAATAACCTCCTCTGTCGGATAAAACCTGAAATCCGCAAAACGTTCGCCGTAAAGCGATTTTTTCAGCATTTCGTTGAAACGGCTGATAATGCTGATGTAACGGACATCCTTGGACACGAGCAGCGAATGAAGAGTCCTGTGCAGACGGCCGGCAAAAGTGCGGTCGCCTTTGTTGCCTATCAGACTGGCCGGCAAACCAAAGAAAAACCTGCGCAGGGGCATAGGTAAAAGGTCGGTACATTTGCTGTAATGCATCAGCAAATAACGTTCATAACCGCAAAAAAGCTCATCCGCACCGTCACCGCTTAAAGCCACAGTTACGTTCTGCCGGGTGAATTCGCTGAGATAATAAGTCGGCAGCATTGAAGCGTCACTATAAGGTTCTCCGTAATGCCGGACCAGTTTTTTAACTACCTCAAAATCCTGCGGATTGATTACCTTGACGTAATATTCGAGAGGAATTTTTGAATCCGCGTTGAACATTTTTACAACTTCTTCGGCATAAGCGCGTTCATCATAACTTTCCTCATTAAAACCGATCGTAAAGGCTTTTACCGAGTGATCGCATAATTTCATCATAATGCCGGTGATTATGCTGGAATCCACGCCGCCGGACAAAAAAGCCCCGTACGGCACGTCCGCCATTAACCGCCGCCGGACAGCCGCGGTAACAAGTTCCCTGAGCTGTACCTGGGCATTGCTGAAAGTCAGTTTATGGGTCTTGGCGGAAGATGAAAAATCAATCTCCCAATAAGGTTCGAGTTTAATGGAGCCGGACTCAATATCAAATTCCATAAGATTAGCCGGCGGCAGCTTGAAAACTTTTTTATATATAGTGTAAGGACTGGGAATATACTGCAATGAAAGATAATCATGAATACCCTGATAATTGTATTCTCGCGGAACATCGGGATTTTGCTTCAGCCCCCTGAGGACGCTGCAAAAAATTAATTGTTTGCCCTTATGGTAATAAAACAGCGGTTTCTGTCCCATGCGGTCCCGCGCCAGCAGCAGTTTTTTCTGTTTAATGTCATAAATGCAGAACGCGAACATGCCGTTGAGTTTCTTAACACAGTCCTTGCCGTATTTCGCGTAAAGCTGAATGATCACTTCGGTATCGCAGTGCGTATTGAACTCATAGCCATCCTTCTCAAGTCCCTTGCGCAACTCGACATGGTTATATATTTCCCCGTTGAAAACGATTACCAGCGATTTATCCTTGTTGAACATTGGCTGGTGGCCGTTGTCCAGGTCGATAACGGAAAGCCGTCGATGGCCCAGCGCGACATTTTCATCAATGAAGTAACCTGAATCATCGGGGCCGCGATACCAGATGGCATCGGTCATCGTATGAATTAACTCTTCGACCCTTTCGTCCGAACTATTGATAATACCCGCAATACCGCACATAACTGTAAGGTCTCCAAATTAAAAAACAGTAAAAACAAAAGTATGTTAATTAAAATCTAACATGCTAAAAAACAATTTCAAGAAAAAGCCGTTTTTTAAAACAAAAAAGCCCGGAGAAACCGATTCAAGTTTCTCCGGGCTGTAAAAAGAACGCGTTTGAACTATTTTTTCTGTCCGTTCGCGAAGTATTCAAGCAGATAGTCCGGCAGTTCTGGAATATCCATCGGGACATTGCCGTTCCGCATGGATTCATGCCCAAGTACTCCGGCCGCGACGGAATTACGGGCCGCAACCGGTGAAGTATTGGTCTTAACGCCGTGCTTAACGAAATTAACGAAAGTTGAAACTATCGCCGGGTCGGAACCGCCATGCGAACCTTCCAGGGGCTTAAGTTTGTAAATTATGTCGGGAGTCGCACGCGGGCCGCGCCGCGTCCAGACATGGACTTCACATGTTCCGTAATCGCCAATATTCTCAATTCTGCCCCTGGTGCCGATAAAAGTATAATTACGCTCGGCATCGGGAGTATAATGGCACTGGGTATAAGACATCTGGACACCGTTATCCAATTGCGCCATGATCATATTACTGTCTTCAACATCGATAATCGGCGACATGCCGTTCTGCTCCAGCGGCGGCCATTGAGCATCACTCCAGACCGCACAACCGGGAGTATGTTCGTCACGGCGTCCGCATTTGTCATATACGGACAGTTTGCCCATACCGACCACGCGTTTGGTATAACCACCGCAAAGCCAGTGCATAACGTCAATATCATGGGCGCCTTTCTGAAGCAGCAGACCGGTACTGTAGCGCTGTTCGGAATGCCAGTCCCTGAAATAAGCGTCGCCGCCGTAACCGACAAAATGCCGACACCAGGCAGCCTGGACATCCCCAATGAGCCCGGAATCAATAATTTCCTTCATCTTCAATATTACCGGGAAATGCCGCATGTTATGCCCCAGGTACAGTTTCGAACCGGTGCGGTAGGCAGTTTCCAGCAGCCGGTCACAGCCTTCGATGGTAATTGCCATCGGTTTTTCCAGATAAACCGCTTTGCCGGCCTCAAGCGCCGCCACGCCCTGCTCCTCGTGCAGGAAATCAGGAGAGGTAACGAATACCGCGTCAATATCATCGCGCTTAAGTAATTCCCGGTAGTCATCGGTCAGGAAAACATCTTCGCCGACTTTTTCCTTGAATTTTTCGAGAGCTTCCGGTTTCACATCGGCTCCCGCAACAAGTCTCGAACCTTCACCCGGTTTGTGAGCGCTGAACGCCAGCTGGCCGCGGCCCCAGGCTCCGATAACGCCAATTCTTAAATCTTTCATTTTTTTCGCCTTTTAGTTTTTTAAGGGTATGAAAAATATATGTAATGAACTATATTATTCTATAATAACTCCTTTTTCAACAAAAACGAGCTTAAAGCAATATAAAAATCAAAACAATAGATGTAAAATTTTGACCTCACCCCAAAAAACATTCGAATTATTAGTGGCGTCGCAATCCGTATCATACACCCCCGCCGTACAACACCATATCCATAACGGCGAACTGTATTTGTTCGAGTTTGCCCTCAAGGGATACGGCTTTGTCGAAGTCGCATCCAAATTATATGACTATCCGGCAAACAGTTATTTCATGATACCTCCGAATATAAAAAACAGCTATTGGTCGGCACCCGGCGTCATTCAGGAAAAAATCTTCTTTATCTGCCGCGGCCCCCTGGTCAAATCACTGCTGGAAATCTACGAACTGGAAAAATCATACCTCGTAAGCGATGACCTCAGCCTGGTTAAGTATTTTAATAATATGCTGCTTTTGATCAAACATTCCGGAACCAGAAAAGACCGTGAAGCGGCGCTGGTATTCCATGAGTTCATCCAGGCGGCGCATTTAATTGTTTATAAAGACGCCGAACCTCCCCTGCCCCCGGCGGTAAAAAAACTTCAGCAGCTTCTGGATGAACATCTTGAAGAAAAAATAGACCTTGACGCCATATGTCATGAGATAGCGTATTCACAAGCCTATCTGGTCCGCCTGTTCAAAAAACACCTTGGACTAACGCCTTATGAATATATTCTACGGCGGCGTATTGAAACCGCCCAGTTGCTCCTCAGACACAGCACGTTAAGTATTAAGGAAATAGCCGAACGTCTGGTTTTTTCCGACCAGTATCATTTTTCCAACAGCTTCAGGAAGCGAACGGGCGTTTCGCCGAGCCGGTTCAGGCAGCCATGAACAGGGGGACTAATAATGTCATTTTTTATATTTATATTCAAGCGTGCGTTAAATTGACCTTGCCCAGTCCCAATCTTATCGACTTTTTATCAAGACAATTCATAAAAAGAATCTTTGCCGATGTGCGGGACAAGTTCTTTAATCAAAAAATCAAGCTTTCCTTTGCCAAGTAGCATCCAGTCACAATCTCCACGCCAAGTCATGCGGTAAGCGATGAAGCTTCTTTCAATTGAATCAAAAAGCTCAAATTTTAAAACAGCTTCAAAGTATGCAATCTTATTAAAAATGTCTCTCGATGAAAAGTTGGGATTTACAGAAGGCATTCCCAGAAACATAAGACGAGAAGGGTCTGTAGCGTAAATAATGATTTCCTTTTTTTTCAATTCAAGTTTAACAGCGTCGGGGTTTGTCAATTGTGAAACAAGTTTATCGGCGGATATAAATTCTTCACAGGTAATCAAGCTTTGCAGTTTCTTCCGGCAGACAACTTTGCCGTTAGGATTCTCGGTAAGCTCAAAATCTTCGGGCAATTGAACCAGATCATTATTAGATTCTTTTGTTGAACAAACATAACGAACACCTTTTTTGCCCTCGGTTTTCCGAACAAAATACGTATCGCCACGGCAGTTTTTGTATTTTATTTTCACTTTTTATTATTCCAAAAATTCTAAATTTACATTGTTGTCAAGACACATCTGCTCTTCCGGAGTTAAGATAGCCATTCCGGACCGAATTACGTTTTGGGCATCAGCAGGCAAAGAAAATATGATTCTAAAAGCCATGACAAGCATCACTTTTAGCGCGGTTCTGTTTGCCAGACCAAATTCATTAAGCGGTTTTAAAGTTAATCCCAGAATCGCTTGTTCATATGTTCCGACCCTCCGTGAAAGCTCCCAAGCTAAAACAGCCACTTCCAAATATTTGTCTAATTTCCCTTTGGCTTCGGGGTTGCTCTTGTCTAATTTACCAATATCGATCCCTGAACTTTTCAGGAACTTGGCGGCAAATTCCTCAAAACCATCTTCAACATCCGGATTTTCTTTCAAAAATCCGGCAAAGTTGCGCGCGCGCTCAAATTTTTTGCGTGCTTTACTTTTTTTTATTTTTCTTATTTGAAGTCATATTTCTATCTTAAGTCTGGTATTGTTATTTATCCAATTTTGAATCATCTTTTTTATTCAAATAGTTATTTTTTGAAACAACCGTTCTACCTAATTCTTTTTCTGTTTCTTTTCGTGCGTTACCGGCAACTCTGCCGCCGCGTTTTGCAACAGCTTTGTTTTTATTAAAAGTATCAGGTTCCGCTTTCGGTGATGGGATAGACTGGATTATGCGAAAAATCCCTTCAACATTAGAGCAATCAGTTGTATATTTTTTCCCATCACTTGAGCTTAATTTCAGTTGTCGACAAATTGTCGACAACTCAATTTGCTCCTCGTCACTAACTCTTTTTTTTACTCGATACCAATAATCACGAGGGTTGTTACTGTCAGTCAACGCCCCGCAAATATCCACTACCGAATAATACCATTCATCTTTATGCCAAACCCGACGAATATTTTTACTCTGAAATACTACAAGTTTATTTTGATCCATATATTTTTTATTCCTTTTGTTTGCCTCCCTCATTTTGAACTATTAAGTATTTCTTATACTGTTTTAGGTTGGATTTTAAACTTTTACCTCGAACTTGACTGCGGCTCCAAGTAGCGCCGCGTCTCGATGAGACCGGCGGCATAAAACGTTGACAGGCCGTATAATGTTGCTCTTTGCCGCTTTCATCGAAAGCTGGCCTACTCGGTTGCAGTA
>JBAYCO010000210.1:0-6997 GCA_041668685.1 Victivallaceae bacterium
ATTTATTTCCTTAGTCGTAAATGGATATTTAAAAGTTACATCCGTTGTTTCATTTAATATTGTAAATGAATAAAAATTTTTCAAGCAATATCCGGAAACGTCAATTGCAGTTTGGCGGGCGGGGAACTAGGTTATGTCCTGAAATGAAAAACAATTCGACAAAGCAAACTCAAAGAATTAAGGGGGTATTTCATGCATATAGTTGACAGCGCATTCATGGACAGGCTCAGCGGACAGGCCAGGGCGTGCGAACGGAAAAGAGCGCATTTCAATTTTCATGAGTCGCTCGATGAGGGAATCCACCGGCTCTGTATTGGAGGAGAACCCGGTACTTATATTCGCCCGCACCGCCATCTTGCCGGGAACAAATGGGAACTGTTTACTATTTTACGCGGAAAGATCGTGGTTCTGATATTTGACGATGAGCGTACTGTGTCTAAACGTCTCGAATTGACGGCCGGCGGCGATGCCTGTGTGGTGGAAATACCGGCTTCTTCCTGGCATGCCTTTGCTTCGCTGCAAAGCGGCTCGATTATGATGGAGGTAAAGAAAGGACCTTATATGCGTCCTGCCGAGGAAGACCTGATGCCGGGAACTCCCAATGAGGGAGAACCCGGTTGCGCCGAACTCGAACTCTGGTACCGGACAGCGCAGCCCGGAGACAGGCTGCCTGCCTGAAAACAAAGTTTCAACGCCGTAATTTATGATTATTCGTCATTTCTGCTTTAAGCGCCTCAAGATAAGCGAAGCCGTTTTGGCGGTCAGGTTCCAGGTAACTGCCTTCCGTCCATTCATTCCAACTGTTTATGGTGATGATTTGCGCCTGTCGGTATTTAGCCAGTTCAGCTTTAATTTTTTGCAGGGCCTTTTGGAAATTGTCCGGAGTATTGCCAGTGACTATTGAACAATAGGGGTATCCCGCGCTTGCGTTCCAGTTTCCGCTTTGCAGAGTGCGCGGGGACGAATCCCAGCCGACGGTAAGGTTGGGGAAATACGGCACCGGTAATTCCCGGCGGTATTTGTCCCAGGTCTTTAGATAGGTTTCTGCAACTTCTGAATAACTGATTGTCGGCAAGTCGGACGTGACATGATGCATCCAGATGTAACTGGTTGCGGAATCGAAGCCGAGTTGTTTCAATAATAGAGGAATATCCGCAGGCTGTTTTTCCCCGGGTAGAATGGGATTCCCGTAGACAATTGCATTCAGATGAAGTCCGGAAAAACCGGCGTTTACGGCGGCCTTGCGGAATACGTCCAGGCTTTTGCGGGTCATAGTTACGGAACCGCAGGAACTTATGAGTTGTTCGAGGGAGTAAAACGAAAAAAAAGGGCAGCCGTCAATTTGGTAATAAGCCGGATGTGAGAAATAACGTTCGATGGCGATGCGGCAAATTTTATGAAAGGTGGCCGGCGAAACCTTTCCCGGATAAAGGAGTTTCTTTGGAGAATGAAGTCCAGCGGGATGAATATCCTGCCAGTCGTGATTTGCCCACATGCAGCAGAATTTCAGTTTGTTATTGTTTTCCGCCTGCATGAAGCCTTTTTCCAGAGCCCGTTCCAGAAAGGGCCCGTCATCATAGTAATACCAGTCGAAAATAAAAAAATCGATGCCGTAGTCAGCCGCCGCAGCAATTTTTTTAGCCATAACGGCGGGCAGCGCTTCATCCTCGTAGCCCCACAACGGGATTCGCGGTTGATTGTGATATGGGAAGCGCGGGGTCGCATATTTCACCAGTTCCCATTCGCTCCAGTTGGCGCCGTGAATATTTTCATTGCGCGGATCAATATGATAATTCGGAAAATAGAAACATCCTGTTTGCGTTTTTTTCCGTGTGGCAGGAGCCGCATGGTTTGTATTATGAATGGTCATTTTGTTTTTAATCCGGCTGCTAATTTGCGGGCATGTTTCTGTTGGCTGGGCGGCATAGCGGCAATTTTTTCCTCAGACAGTAACGCGGCGGCGGTTTTAAGTTTTTTTTGCAGTTTCAGAGCCATTGCCTGATAAATTATGCCGCGAGCGTAATTGCGCTCCTTGGGGGAGCTGAACGACTGAAGGTTAACTGCCCATTTTTCCATGTCGGCGTATTTTTGCAGATCGCGACAGGATAGGCAAGCCAGCCAGCAGCAAATTATTTTTGCAGAATTATCGGAGTGAGGATTCGCCATGGTTTTCTCCGCAAAATCAACGACCTCCTGATATTTTCGGTTCCAATACAGGTTATGCAGATAACTGCTGGTGACTCTGTTTTTCGGCAGGCCGGAAGCTGAAATATTTTCCAGAATTACGGCGAATATTGTCGCGGCTTCGGCATATTTTTTAGCTTTCTGAAGTTGGAGCGCCTGCTTATACATAGCAGTATATTTTTCACAATCAGGTTCCCTTACAAAAAATATTCTGTCTATGTAAAGTGCCTTTACTTCAGGATTGTTGACCGGAGCGACCCATACGTATCCGTTTTTCAGATAATATACGCCGAGATCATAAGCATGATATTTCCCGTCCGCTGTCAGGGCAACCGTTTTGCTTATTGAAGTTCCCCGGCGGTTTTTATTGTCGTAAATACCCGCTGTGAATGCCGGGCCTGAGCCGGCGGCTCCGGGTTTGACGTCACAGCGGATTACAACATAGCAGCGTACCGGGGGGAGCGGCGGCGGAACGTATTGTACCGCCCATTCCGTATGGTTGCCGTCCATTTTTGCCGCGCGTCCGGAGGAGGCGGCCGGATCATCTGCCCAGTGCACCAGTTTCCCCATTTTCCAGAAACGGCAATTGGTCATCGGTACGTCAAACCAGTCATTATCGGCCAGAGTTGAAACTTCTTTCGGGGGACTTGACCGGAAACGGGCTTTAAGTTCCGGTATCAAATCCTTAACCCGAAGTGATTCGGTATATTTTTCCTGTTGCAACTTAAATTCTTCAGCCGTGGCCAGAAATTTTTGGCAAAGCGCGCTCATGTCTGAAACCGAGGGGCCGCAAAACTGTTTTCCTGCGGTTTTTGCCCTGAATCTTAAGATTTTATATTCCCGGAGCCAAGTGTAAGTCAATGGCATTCCGGCGCGTCGTACTCTCCAGCTAAGCGCCGGATTGTCGCGTGTCAGCGACTCTGCCCGGTCAAGCAATTCGTTTGCGCGGATCATGTCTTGGGGCAGGAACCATGGAGTTCCCTGGCCGGGAATATTGCCGGAATCGAATTTTGCGGCGGCCCCATGGATGAGTTCGAGGTAAGCCAGCAATGGTTTGGAGGCTTTACCGTAATAACCGTCCATGAATTCCCTGATAAGTTTTTGGGCGTCAAGTTGGGGATTCCAGAGAAGATGAGCCGTTACCCATGCCCGCAACTGGACGAAGTCGCCGCAACTGGTTCCGTTGTCTCCCTGCTCAAACGCGGCCACGGCATGGTTTTGGGCAAAATAGCGGATATTGGGGCCAAGGGTTTTGAGGTTGGGAAAAGGTTGAAGAAAGTTGCCATAACAGGCAAGATAGTCCCAAATGAACAGTCGGGGGGCTATCGCGCTCCAGGCTTCCAGTTTTCGGCTGCATGTTTTATTTTCGGATAACGGTTGAGAAAATGATTTCCTGGGAATACAGAAGCGGATAATTACGTTTTTCCGCGGTTTTATGGTTAACGGTGGTTTGCCCGTGTACTGATATGCCAAGGTTACGATATAAACATGGGGAAATTCTTTTTCTATATCTTCTGCTACCCGGTTGACAAATTTGAGCAGGGGACCGCTTGGTGAACCTTCTTTTTCGGCGAGTTTGAGACACTCGCGGCAATTGCAGCCGTTTTTAATGGAGCACGCGTCGTTCTGGGATATTGAAATCATTGCGGCATCGGGATTTTTCCGCAGCCATTTGATGGCATTTTTGGTAAATTCCCGGCGCATTTCCTCATTGCTAAGGCAAAGTTGAGCGCGTCCTCCGCTGAAAGTTCGTTTGCCGTTATTTTCACTGTACCATTCAGGATGCGCTTTAAAATATTTCCTAGGCGGCAGCAACTGGTAAAATGTATGGCACCAGCCGAGAATTCTGCAATTGCCCCCGTATTCAGGCGGTATGCGTTCCGCATGGCCGTTGCATTTGCATCTCGCGGCGAACACGCCGTTAAACATGTCCTTATAAAATGCGTCACGATAAATAAATTGAGGAACATAGACAATATCCGTACGGGGAACGGATAATGAAGGGTTGGCGGGGATGCGGCTTTCGCTGGAGGTCCGCCAGCGAATGCCGACCTGGTTCTCCAGAAATTCGTAAACGGCATAGAGTGTGCCTCTCTTGGCTTTTGACGCGCCGGTAAGAATGAGATTTTTTCCTGATGTTTTAATTACGATGCCGTCGTTTCCGAGTTTGGAAAATGCCAAATCCAAATCCGGGAGCAGCGTTTTTGCGGCATCCGGGCCGACGGCGATAACCTGGGCCGGATGATTTTTGCCGGGGCGCACTATTGGGAAATCGGCGCCGGTAACCTGTTGTAAATGTTTCGCCAGTTCCCTGGCGGCGGTATTCGCGACCGGGTCGTCGGGCGAAACCATGATGGAGTAAACGGTTTTCCCCGCTTCGGAAAGAAAAATATTATTGGCTTCGGAAGGGGTTTTCCCCATTGAAAATTGGCCTGAAAGCAGAAAAATACTTATGGTCAGTACGATACGAGATTTAATTTGCGAATTGTTAAACTTTGTCATAATATTATCTCTTTTGTATTTTCTTCATTGAAAAAGGTTACTTCTGAAAACAATGTTGCAATTACCAGTGACGTAAAGATATTACAGATCCGTGACTTATGCATAAAAAAATCCTCTTTATTTTTGTTGATTTTGTAATGGTTATCAATATTCAGGCTTGGAAAAACCGGATAGATCGTCAAATCCGGGAATTCACCATAAAGGATAGAGATCGCTGCTGCAAATGAATTTGTCAGTTCCGGTAATATGGAAATCACACCATAATACATTCAATTTACTATTATGACGGTAAACTGCGGGATAATCGGAAGCCGGTGAGCAGGTATTTACAGTCATATATTGTAGTCCGTTGCCGTCACAGAAGAACATTTTTTTAGAAGGTTTCTTTATTCTGCTGAAAAAAACATTGCCGCTGGTAGGATAATAATTTGCGCAATAACTCAACGCGAAAGAACTGCCGCTGTATTCAGGACAGCAATATACGGTTTTGCGGTAATAGGAATCGCTGTATGTCAAATCATTACGTGAGTTCAGATATGGGGCGATTTTTATGAACCAGTAACGGTCAGGCTGGATATATCCCTGCGGAGTAGCCTGCCAGCGCTGGTCCGCATAAGGAATCATCCCGTAATCCATTTCATATAACTGAAAGGCCGATCCTATGCTTTTCAGGTTATTGGCGCACTGGATCTGCTTGGCCTTGCTTCTGGATTTGTTTAACGCGGGCAGCAGCATTGAGGCCAGTATTGCGATGATGGCGATCACAACGAGCAATTCGATAATTGTAAAATGGACTATTCTTTTCGAAAACATTTTACACCTCCTTTTTGGCGTTGACGATTATAAATTTTTCGGTATTTTTTTTATCCCTGCGTAATTTCCCCAGGGCTTTGAGACAACTGTCGATTATTTCATAGAGATCAAATCCGATGCACGCTACCGGTAATATCGGGGTGTTGGCGGCCGGGAACGTCCGGTGGGAAACCAGCGTCAGGTCTTTGCCCGGAACCGCTCCGAGTTCGAGCAGCACTCTAAGTGTATGCTCAAGCATTGTTTCATCGTTCAGGATAATTGCGTCGGCTTTGCCGGGAGTATTCAGGAATATCTGCAGGCAGTGTTTAAGCCATGGCAGCGAATATTGCAGCGGCAGCGGCAGGACGGTTTCCTGAGTATCCGGGAAACCGTATTGCCGGGCGATATTGAGGTAATCTTCGATATAATGATACGGCAGAGTAAAAGTACTAAGTAATTTGGGCTGCCTACAACCCTGTGATTGACAGAATTCCAGAGCTAAATGCATGAAGCCGGTATAGTCTATCCAGACTGTTGAGGCGTCGTTTACATGTTCGTCTGTAAAGGCAACTACTGGAATATGGTTTTTCTGAAATGGTTCGAGCATCCAGGGGCGGGGAGCGAAAGGAAAAATTACTCCGCTCAAACGGGTATAACGCGCTTCTTCCGCGACTTTTTTGAAATCATCCTGTATTCTTTGTTCCTCGTCAATATAGAAATAACGTAGAAATTTACCGGTATGGCGTTCCAGGTTTTGATGTTGCTGATGGAGCAGGTTGAACAGGCCGCCATGTATGGACAGTTGATTTTCCTTTACAGGTATCAAAACCGCGATATTGGTTAGATTGGGGGATTTGGGATTTATGAAAGTGCCGCGGGTGCCGCGTGAAACGACGAATCCTTCATCTTCCAGGGTGGCGAGCGCTTTCTGGACGGTTGCCTTGCTGGCGCCGTAAGTACGGCTGAATTCTTCCCGGGTGGGAAGTTTGGCGTTCAGGGAAAAGCGCCCGTTTACAATATCCCGTCTGACTCGATTTGATATATCGCTGGTAATCATTACTTTTTGCCTTAGTTTAAAAATAGAATCTTCGGTTTAGTATTAATTGCTTTTTATTAGTATAAGGGCAGTGAAGACAAAAGTCAAGAGGAAAAGTTGTTAATCATAAAAAAACTCCGGATTTTTCTCTTTCAACGGTGCGGGAGTGATTTTTTTGCTGAAAACTGTTTTTTTTTATGTTTGAGCTTAAGTGTCTTATCACCGGGGTTTTAGTGATATTTCTGCTGGATTGTGCGGAAATATTTTCAATAATTTTTTCAAATTTGATTTGTAAAAATTTAAGCGCTCTGTATCTTAAGGGCTTGTTTTCGCTTACTGAGAGCGTGGAAACGCGGTTGTTTTTACAGATTAAAAAAAAGTTTAAAATTTTTTCAATTTGTGTTTGCAAATTCAGCCCGACGTATTATTTTAAAAGTCCGTGCTGAAAAGTATGTGAAAGTTGTTTGAAAACTGAATAGTGCG
>JBAYCO010000211.1:0-6973 GCA_041668685.1 Victivallaceae bacterium
AAAAGTTTTATGCTTTCACGGTTGACTATCCGCCAGCCGCAGAGTGCGGCAAGTTCATCGAAGGCGGTCAGCTTATTTACGTCGGTGGCGGTGGTGATGACGGGATTTCCGCCGGTAATTCCGGCTACGATACGGGCTAAACGGTTGGCGCCGCCGACATGTCCGCTCAATAAACTGATGCAGTTGCCGCCGTTTTCATCGCAAACCACCACCGCCGGGTCGGACAATTTGTCCGCCAGCAGAGGGGCAATATGCCGGACGACTATTCCGCAGGCCATGACGAAGACATGGGCATCGTAGTTTTTCCAGTTTCCGGTAAGGGTTTCGCCGAACTTTCCGGCGGGAAAAACAGTCGCCCAGGAAATGCCTGAGGCCGCTTTCTCCGGAATGAAAAGCGTTTCGGCATTGAGCCCTTCCGCGATTTCCGCTGCTTTGCGTGAACCGTTGCCGGTCAGCGCGTAAACCGCGATACGGCCTTTAAACGCGTGCAATTCGGGATTCCGGTAGCCGTGGGCAAAGTTTTCGGAATAAAGTAGAGACTTGTCCCCCTGGCCGCGCAAAGCCTCCCCGGTTATGATCATGGCCTGGCGGGAAATTCCCGCTTCCCTGACTTTTTCGGCAATATCCTGAAGGGTTCCGCGAACAATTTTCCGGTTAGGCCAGGACGCCCGGTAAACAACGGCGGCGGGACAGTCCGGAGCACGTCCGGCTTCAAGGAGTTCTTGAACCAGTCCCTTCATATCACTTACGCTTAAGAATATCGCGAGAGTGGCGTTGTTGGCGGCAAGTTTTTTAAGATTTTCCGACTCTGGAACCGGTGTCCGTCCGGCTTTCCGGGTAAATATCGCGGTCTGGGTAATTCCGGGCAAAGTCATTTCCAGTTGCAGTTCAGCCGCCGCGGCGAAAGCGCTGCTTACGCCGGGGATAACTTCGTAAGCGATATTCAAGGCGTCAAGCTCACGCATCTGTTCGGCAATCGCCCCGTATACAGATGGATCGCCGGTGTGGAGCCGCAGGACTTGTTTATTCGCCGCGACCGCTTCCCGGCTGACGGAGATAACTTCATCCAATGACATATCGGCGCTGTTATATTTTTCCGCTGATTCTTTGGCATAAGCCAACAGTTCGCGGTTGACCAGCGAACCGGCGTAAATGATTACGTCAGCTTTTGCTATCGCTTCTTTAGCGCGAACCGTTATCAGGTCGACCGCTCCGGGACCAACCCCGGCAAATATTACTTTTTTCCGCATTATCTGAATTCCTTTTCAAAGGTAAATATTGTAATCGGGTTTTCGGCCTTCATCAAGGTTGAACACGGCAACTGCCGGGAACGGCTCACGCTGACTGTCACCACTTCCTTTCTTTTGTCCGGCAGAAGCGCGGAAATAGCGGAAATGGTTTCCAAAGTGACGGCTGAAGCGACAATACGCCCTCCCGGCTTCAGCCGTGCAAACACCGTTTCGATAATTTCTGTAATGCCGGTTCCGCCGCCGCCGATGAAGACCGTATCCGGGCCGGGGAGAGTGTCGATCAGTTCCAAAACATTGCCGTTAAATGCAAAAATATTATCCAGGCCTTCGGAAGCGATGTTCTTTTGTAGTTGAGCGCTTCTTTCCGGTGATTTTTCAATGGAGTAAACTTCAATTTCTGGGCAAATCCCGGCGGCTTCGATACCTACCGAACCGCTCCCGGCTCCAATATCCCACATGATTCCGCCATGCAGCCTGAGCTTGGATACGATAACCGCTCTAGTTTCCGGATGCGTGATCATATTGTTTTCATGTTCGTAATTTTCGTCTTCCAGCCCGAGCGGCAGTGGCGGCGCCAAATATGCGGGACCAGCCTCCTGAAGCGCCAGCATCGAGATTCCCGGAATATCTTTTTTTGAGAGCTCAAGCAAAGTTCCTATGACAATACCTTCCTCCTTTGTTCCCAACCTGATTCCGGCAAAGGCCCGGCGTGATGACGCGGGCGGCCAGACGCGAATGAGTTCCGCGGCCGTCTGCGCGAAATTGCATCTATGATCGCAGTAAACTGCGGCAAGATTCCGGGACAGAATCCGCCGCCACGGAACAGGTTTTCCACCGTGGATACTGAAAAGCCGGGCGTCGCTCCAGGGAATG
The DNA here is from genome assembly GCA_041668685.1 of Victivallaceae bacterium. Taxonomy (GTDB): domain Bacteria; phylum Verrucomicrobiota; class Lentisphaeria; order Victivallales; family Victivallaceae; genus JAHOYW01. Next base: position 2,124 of record JBAYCO010000211.1, read on the forward strand.
CCGAGTTTAGCGAAAAGATACTGGAAGCTCGTGATATTGGGAATCACGCTGTAGTCTCCCGGAGCCAGCACTTTGCTCAAGGTGGCGGCGATACCGTGAAAAAGAGAATCCCCGGAAGCGAGAACGGCGATTTCTTCATTTTGGGCCCGCGCCGCAATATTTTCAGCAAGCTTTACCGCATCTGAAGCAATAGTAATCAATTCTTTATCTTTCGGGGCAAAGAGTTCAAGCAGGCGTTTTCCCCCGGCAACGACGCTGACCCGGTTTAAAATATCTTTTCCGGTTTCGGGAAAGTCGTCAGGACTTACTCCGCAGCCGATAATATACACATGTCCGTTATTCTTCACCTTTTGTTCCTCCTTTTTCAGACAAAAGCAATTGCCCTTCGTCATCGTAAACATGCAGAAATATAGCAACTTCCGGATTCCATTCACGCATATTTTCCAAAGCCATTCCGGAAAGCCTTTTCAGAAGCGTCCGGTAAAGCTCCGGTTCAAGTCCGGAAGTTGCTTCCTTAACGGTTGTTGATTTTTTTACTCTATCTAAAAGTGTTTTTTCTATTCCGGCTTCCTCCAGAATATCCGCCATCAGAGCCGGGTCCAACTCGACCTTGTGCGCATGAGTATATCTGTGACCGCAAGCGTATTTATACAGTTTACCCGGCATACAGGCTACATGAACGTTCTTAAGTCCATCGCAGGCGGCATCAATCGAATCGGCAATAAAATCCCCTATTCTTATGCATGCTTCCTGCGAAAACCACGGATTATCCCGCAGGAAAGCTTTTTGAGTTCTGGTACCGGTTGACAAAGCAATATCAGCAGTTCCATCGGCGGCAAGTCGGCTTACCTGCAATTTTATGGTGTGGATATAGGCGCTGTTGGAATACGGTTCGACAATACCGCTCACTCCTAATATGGATATACCGTTTTCCACGCCGAGCCGGGGATTCAGGGTTTTCTGAGCGAGCTTCTTTCCCTCTGGAACAGATATTTCAAGGAGAAGGCATTGACCGGGTTCTTCGCCGAAACCAGCGGGAAGCAGGTTGTCGACAATAAGCTTTCTCGGTCCCGGATTGATCGCGCTTTTTCCTACGGGTACGGCCAGCCCTTTTTTAGTACACAGGCCAACGCCTTCACCGCCCCGGATAATTAATGTCGAGCCGCCGCATTCTTCTATATAATCCTTTTCAATGGCGGATTTTTCGGAACATAATTCAAGTTTGACAATAATTGTCGCGTTATGGGTCACGTCGGGGTCGTCCCCGGCATCCTTTACAACCGCCGCGCAGGCTTTTCCGGCATCCAAAGAAGTATAGGCCAGCGATACATCAAGCTCAAGTCCGTCCGGCAGAGTTATAGAAACCTCCCGGACATCTTCGCCTCTTAGTCGCAAATACGCGCCGAGGGCGGCCGCGGCGGTGCAGGCCCCGGTGGTAATCCCGCGACGAAGTTTTGCGTTATGATTGAGCTCGTCAAGATTCATAATTTTCCATAATACCGTGTAAAGCAGCCACGGCCAGCGGACTGCCGCCGCGCCTGCCTTCGATAACAATGTGCGGAACCGTGGTTTCCCGCAGCAATTCTTTGGATTCAACTACGTTGACGAAACCAACCGGCATGCCTATAATCAGTTTCGGGCGTATCCCCTCCTCAATGATCATCCTGATGACTCCGGCAAGGGCGAGCGGGGCATTTCCACAGAGAAAAATACCGCCGTCAATAATCCCGGCGGCTTTTTTGATCGCCGCCAGTGCCCGGGTGGAATTTTTCGCTTTGGCGGTTTCCGCGACATCGCTGTCCGCTACGTAGCAGTGAATCGAATCGCGTTCGTAACCCGGATTGAAACGCCGCAGTTTGGGAACGGAAATTCCCGCCTTGATCATATTGGAGTCCGAATAAATAAGACTGCCTTCCGCCAAAGCCTTAAGCCCCGCTTCAATCGGGTTGTGACGGAATTTCAGGGTTTCGCTTATGGCGAAATCGGCGGTAGTGTGGATCAAACGCCTGGCCACATGCCATTCCTCAGCCGAAAAAGCGGATTTGTCCGCCAAAGCATCAATTCGCCGGAAACTTTCCTCTTCGATTTCCGCTCCGGTCATATTCCAGATTATTTTACTAAACATCAGAATTCTATTCCTTTTCTTGCCGGTATTCCCTTTTTAAGAGGGTGTTTGATTTCTTTGATCTCCGACACCAGATCAGAAATTTCCAGAAGCCAGTCAGGGGCGTTTCTGCCGGTAACTATTATATTCATTGAAGCCGGACGGTTTTTAAAGGTATTCATCACGCCGTCCGCATCAAGCCATCCGAAACTCAAGGCGATATTAAGTTCGTCAAGCATAAGCAGGTCGACCTTTCCTGCCGCAATATATTCTTTTGTTTGCGCCCAGGCCTGCCGCGCCGCCTCAATGTGTTCGGGTTCCGTTCCCCGGCCTTTCCAACTGGCGCCGTATCCGGTTTGATACATTTCCAGGTCAACATGCCGGCTGATGAGTTCCGCAAACTTTTTTTCACCGGTGACGCGGGAATTTTTAATAAACTGAATTATACAGACTTTCCAATCCCAGCCGAGAGCCCGCACACAGGCTCCCAGGCCGGAGGTGGTTTTACCCTTGCCGTTACCGGTAATATTGAGCAGCAGCCCGCGCTCGTTTTGTTTTTCAAACAGCATAAATACCTCTCATTTATCCTTTACCCGCAGTATCGGGCTTGATAATTATCATCGACAGATATTCATCCTGACGCTTTAATATTTCCTCCGGCGAATTCGAAATAAATTCTCCTTCCAGTCCTATATTCGCGCCATAAAGAATACGTACGTTACGTTTTTCCAACTGCTCAAGGATTCTGTTTCTGGAATGGTAGGTTTTCAAAAAGACCAGGGTGTCTCCTGAATCAAGGATTTCTTCGAGTTCGTCAGCGGAATACGCCTGACAGCCCGGAATGATCCGCAGGTTCTCCTTGTCTTCACACAAAACCTTACCGCCGAGGGCGTTCAAGGCGCTCCATGAATTTACACCGGGAATAATTTCCGTTTTCAGACCGGGGATTATTTTAAGCAGTCCCCTGAGGATATAGCCGCATGTTCCGTAGGTCAGGGGATCGCCGATACAGGCGAAAGCGCAGTTTTTTCCCGCCAGAAGTTTCCGGGCTATCAATGCGGTATTTTCTCTCTGGAACGCCAGACGTTTTTGCAGGCAAAGGTGCATGGCGAATTGCAGTTCCACCCGTTCCGCCTGCAAATCTTCCAGCGAATCCAGTATGCGGGCGGAAACTCCCCGTCCGCCCTGAAGGGATTCGACCGTGAAAACAATATCCGCGTTCCGCAGGGCTTTAACCGCTTTTAAAGTAAGTAGCTCAGGATCACCGGGGCCGAGCCCCACGCCGCTGAAAGCGCCCATTGCCATAAACTGTTTACCTTTTCATTAAACTGATAAACGAGCGTACGGCAAAGAAAAAGCTTGCAGCAAATTTCGAACTTAACCGCATGTGCTCGCATACGAATATAATTAAACAGCGCTGATCAGTATCTGACTTTGCCCGGTTTTACGGACATTCACAGTTGCGGCACAGTCCCTGAATTTCACAGGGTTCCTGATTCCACGCATACTCTAAAATATTCCGCAAACCTGCAATGTCAACATATCTTCCCAAAATAACGAAGTTTTGCAACAGTTATGATAATATAGAGCAAGAAATAACAAATTAAGACAAGAAAAACAGATAATCAACCAGTAATTTATATAAAATTAAGAGACAAAAAACAGGAATTTTATTTTGTTTTTTAATTGACTATTTTACAAAGCGAATGTAGATTATTATTTTTAATTGTGAAAGTACAGTGAATTCCGTGAGATCCGGAAGCTGTCGCGCAACTGTGAGCCGTTTAAGAGACGGTAAGCCAGATCCTGACTTTCATGAATTGTACGGTTGTTTCCGCGTCAGAAACAGTCTGTTGAACAGACCCGTAAGTCCTTCCGGCTTTTCTGACCTTGGAAACTTCTCTCGTTAACGTACGCGAAATACAAACAGGGAGAAGGGGTATGAAGAAAAAGTTTTCACTTTTCCGTCAAAAGCTTGTGCTGACTGACGGCGGACATTCCTTGCTAAGTCCGCCTTAAGGTCTATTCGCGCTTTATTGTTGCGGCGAAAGCAGGCCGGTTTTCGATAAAAGCGGCAAAGAGCAACATTATGTGGCCTGACAACGTTTTATGTCGCCGGTCTCATCGAGACGCGGCGCTACCAAAGATCTCAAAAGTATACAGCAAAAACAAGGAACCCCAAAAAAGGAATTTAAAAATGACTAAAAAACAATACAACTTCACACTTATCGAACTCCTCGTCGTGATTGCGATTATAGCGATCCTGGCGGGAATGCTCCTTCCGGCGCTGGGCAAGGCGAAGGTAAAAGCGCAAGGCATAGCGTGTTTGAATCGAATGAAGCAGATCGGTCTCGCCGATGCGGCGTATCAGAATGATTACGATTACTTCTGTCCAGCATCGCAGTATATGACAGCCGGTGGTATGGGCTATCCCGATACGATATTGTTTTGGGGCGGAAAAAAGAACGCTAGCGGTTATGATTTCACGCAAGCGGGGTATTTAACACCCTATGTGCAACGAGCGAAAGAGGGAGCGTCGCTCGGTTCGACTGCGTCATCGAATGTCTTTTTCTGTACCGATCCGGTGGTGCAGAAGACGCTTGATGCAGATGGCGCCACTGCTGAGAGTGCGGATGGAAGCGGGATCGGAGCAAATATGAAGATTCACGGCTGGGAAAATGGCGTGAGCGCTACTAATACTTACCCTATAAAAAAACCCGGGAAATTCTCCGCTTCGACCATTGTT
>JBAYCO010000212.1:0-6972 GCA_041668685.1 Victivallaceae bacterium
ACAAGGACAATATAAGAAATAACGTTGCGGCCGCGGCTCCATAAAGTTTTTTCTTTCTTTTCGGCAGACAGTTGAGCGACAACATAACAAAGAAAACCAGAATAGTCATTGTCGGCATGATATAAGAACTGCCGATTAATTCAGAGAAATCCGCAAGCGCCGGCAGCCTTGCCGTCATCAGGATAAACATAACCGTGACTGCCGAAAACAACAAGATAAAGCTCAGGAAAATATAAAAACGCAGTCCATACCGGCGCTGTGCCGAATTACCGGAGGCCTTGTACAACGGCGTTCCCAGCATAAGCAGCACCGCAGCAAGAATTATAATTCCGCCCGCGAGGCCGCTCCCGCCCGCAGTTGTTCCGATAAACCTGAAAAAAACAGCAATCCCCTTAAAAACCGTACCGGGACCGACGGGCGACGGGTTTTGAAACTCAAACCCCGGATAATAACCGTTAAGGCAATATACCAAATGCGGACAGATCAACCCATTGTAAAGAGCGGAAAATAAAATTACTCCCGCCGTCCCCAATGCCAGAAAACGCAGCGAACGCTTATTGCGCCCGGACAATTCGGGAAGCGCAAAACCGAAAACCAGAAAAAGCGCAAGTATCATCCCGAAAGCCGCAGTAAAAAACACCCCCTGTTTATCCGATAAAACCAGCAATAATTCAAGCGCGATTATTATCCCGGTTATTGAATTGTCATTCCGTTTTCTTAAGATCATGCCGCGATAATACAACAAAAGGGTTAAATAAAATATCAAGCATAAAAACAGGGCGCAAAGCGGTTTCGCCGAACGAAAAAAAGAACCGCCCAGGATAAAAGCCGGCATAGAAGTCATGAGGCAGGTCCCGGCAAATATTTCTATCCGGGATAAATTCCGGAACAGCAGATTCCCGTAATACTGCTGAACTGCTATGATCATAAGCACGATAATATAAAACGACAGGGAATGAAAATGCGCCATACGGAATTTCGCGCAGAAAGCAATAAAATTTGCGTCCAGATAATCGATAAAATAGCTTAACTCCCTGCCCTGATATAATCCCCAGTCATTGTTAAGCGGATCGAATATGATATTCAATAAGGGCCGCTCCGCCGTATAATTGTAAATGAAAGAAGCGCTCTCCATGTGCAAAATTTTCGAAATCCACAAAAGGGAGCTTAAAAACAAAAGAAATAAAATAACAATAAAAATGACAGTAATTACGCCGGATTTATTTTTCATATAATTCCCGTACCCTTTGTTTCAGCTCCTTTTCAAGCGCCCTTCTGAATCCGGCGGATTTGATTCTGGAGTCGCGTTTAACCGCCTCGGAATACCAGAACGCCGCCTGACAGGGCTTGTCAAGTTCGGAAAATTTTTGCGAGAGCACGAACATCGCAAGAGGCGACTTTGTGCTTTTAACCGCCCATAGAAGCCAGCATTGTTCCGCGTCAAAAAGTTTCTCCCGCCGATAATAGCGGGCCAGTACCAGCATTGCGCCGGGATGATTATTCAGGCAATAGTTGGATATTCTTTTTAATTTCTCAACCTTTTTGTAGTTGTTGACTAATTTATTATCCGGCAATTCCTTCGGATACAAATCTTTCAAGATAAAAAAGTTGATAAACAATGCCGCCGGGATAAACAATAAAATAAAAAGGCCCGTGTAAAAGTCTCTTTTGCAATTGAACATATTGTTATCCCGTAATTTGTTTCGTTAATTATAATCTACGGCCAGTAATCAGACTGTCAAACCGCGAAACATACAAAAAACGAGCGCAGACTTTCTATTTTCCCCCTGCCCAAAATAGTTTTTAACCACAAGGCAGCAAAACTTTTTCTGCTGAAATAGATATACCGCGCCATCGATATTTCCCGCTGCGGGAAATACCATCTCTGATATTTTTTAACTCTATAGTTTGCAAATTATTCCTGAAGGCATTATTCTTATAAACAAGAGGGGGTTAATATCATAACGTCTGCATTTTGATTAATAAATCTTTAATTGAAATGCTGTTAAATAAAACCAACAAAGTAACCAAGGAGGAGAATTATGGCTGACGGCAATTGTACTAAAAGTACCTGTACTGCTTGCGGAGGACATGGAAGCATTGTCGTAAACGAAAAAATTGAATGCCCCACATGCGAAGGTTCAGGCGAGGTTTTAAACCAAGACTGCCAAACATGTCAAGGAACTGGTTCATACATTGTTCCGAAGCAAAAAAGGTGTTCCACGTGTGGAGGCACCGGACACGTTAAGTAATCTCTAAGCACCTCATGTTATAAACAAAAGTGTTTGGAAATATTTTATTGAACTTCCCAAAGCCACGTCCTGAGGACGTGGCTTTGGCTGTAGCCTCATATTTTTGTAGTACCGTTTTTAAGCGGAATTCCCCCAGAAAACAACAGGGTTGCCTTCCGCCTGAAGGTGATACTACAAACGTGAGATAATACAAGTAACATCTCCCATAAACGGCTCGACAGAGTCTCGCCACAAATTTCGTATCTCCCGATTTTTATGGGATGGCTCTGAATTTTTTCAATTTTTCATCCCAGGCATACTCAACCCCGGTTTTTATCGATGCGGGATCAACTTTAATTGCTTCGAGGGGATTGGTAAAAGCCATCTTGAATATTTCTTCCGGGCTTAAAAATCCCAATGAAGCTAAATAGTTGGCGCATTCCATGATCGTCGCGGAAGAACCCACCAGGCATTTTTTGTCCGGATTATGAAGAAGGCCGTTTTCTTCCAGCACCGCCCGGTTCCCCAAAGTATCATAAACGCCCGGCGGCATTCCGGCTATCGGGGAAGCGTCACTGGTAATAACAGCATTGTCTATCCCTTTAGCGCGAATAATACTTTTGATTACCGGCATCGGCAAATGGTGTCCGTCGGTGATGATCATGGCGGTTAAACCGTCACAGGCCATTCCCGACCAGATCGCGTTATTATGGCGGTTGATTTCATTAGGAATGCCGTTACCGAGGTGAGTCAGTAAAGTTGCTCCGGCATCCGCGCATCTGCAAAGATCGTCATAAGCGGCCAGATGGTGGCCCAATGAGACAGTAACCCCTTGACTGACCGCATATTTTGTCAGTTCCGGAGCGCCTTCGTTCTCAGCGGCAATCGTCAGGATCTTGATCTGTCCGTCCGCCCATTCCTGCATTTTTTTGAAGAACTCAATGCTGGGATTACGCACCCAATCAGGATTATGCGCGCCGACAGCGCCCGGTTTGCGGCTCAGGAAAGGTCCTTCGGCATGGATTCCAAGCATCCTGCCTTGAAGTTCCGGAGCCTTCATTGCCTTGGCTATAATTGCCAGATCATGTTTGAAATCTTCTTCGCTACTGGTAATTACTGTTGCCACAAAAGCAGCCGTACCGCGTTTCAAAACTTCTTTGCTTACGCGGATAAAATCCGCTTCCGTTATTTTTTCACCTGAAAAACTTACTCCGAGAAAACCGTTTACCTGAAGATCAACAAACCCTGGAACCTTAAACATTTTGACAATCCTTGATTAGTTAATTAAAAACTTTGTTAAATGATTTAACAATGATAATGTACACCTTTACGCTCCAATTGCAAGTAATATTCGATATTTCTGCCTTTTTTATCTGTGACAACTTGACTTGAAGGATGCGGCGTATTATCTTAAAAGAAACCATTCAGTTGGTTTTAACAATGGAGACGTCAAACGATGAATTATCCGGAAACAATAAAGAACGAGGCGCAGTTGGAAGAACTGCTTTCAATTCCCGGCGACGGCCTGATTGATATGACGCGTCGTCTGGACGGCGATATCATGATTTTGGGTATCGGCGGTAAAATGGGACTAACTCTCGGCCGGCAGGCGGTCAACGCGATTAAAGCGGCCGGAGTTGATAAAAAAGTTATCGGGGTCTCGCGCTTCGGTGACGAAACAGGGCGCAGACGACTCGAAGCGTGGGGTGTCGAAACGCTTGCCTGCGACCTTTTGAATCCAAAGGAAGTCGCCGGTTTGCCGGACGTAAAGAACATTATCTTTATGGCGGGACGCAAGTTCGGCACCGGCGGCACGGAAGAACTTACATGGGCCATGAACGCGCTTGTTCCGGGCTATGTCGGAACCCGCTTCAAGAACAGCAATATAGTCGTCTTTTCAACCGGCTGCGTTTATCCGCTGGTCAGCTCAGAGGAAGGCGGCTGTACAGAGGACACTGCGCCGGCGCCGGTCGGCGAATACGCGCAAAGCTGCCTCGGCAGGGAACGCATTTTTTCCTATTGTTCAAAACAGTTCGGCGCTAAGATCCTGCTTTTCCGCCTGAATTACGCAATTGATCTGCGTTACGGCGTATTGCATGATATAGGGCGACAGGTCTTCAATGAAGAACCGGTCAACAGAACGGTTGAATATTTCAATGTCCTATGGCAGGGAGATGCCAATTGCCAGGCCCTGCGCTGCCTTGAACACTGCGCTTCCCCGGCAAATATTATGAATGTTACCGGACCTGAAACAATAAACGTCGAATATATCGCCGAGGAATTCGCAAAACTGCTGGGAAAAAAAATCAGTTATGCGGGAAAACCGGCGGACAAGTGTTATCTGAGCGACGCGGGTAAAGCAGTAAAACTCTTCGGCAAACCCCGCGTCAGTGTGGAACAAATGGTAAAATGGCAGGCCGCCTGGTTTATGCAGGGCGGTTCGTCGTTAGGCAAACCAACGCATTTTGAAGTTAACGACGGAAAATTCTGAGGTGTCAAAATGAAAAAAATAAGAGATATCGATCCGCAAGTGCTGGCGAACTTCCGTAAGGGTACGGTAATTCCGGCGCAGCCCCTGGCGCTAAACGAAAAACGTGAATTCATGCCCGCCAACCAGGCAGCGCTGTGCCGTTACTATATTGACGCCGGGGTCGGTGGGATAGCGGTCGGGGTACATTCGACGCAATTCGAGATCCGCGACCCCCAAATCGGCCTTTTTGAACCGGTACTCGCGCAAACTTCCAAATTCATTGACGACTGGTGCGCGAAAACCGGACGAAAAATCCTGAAAATATCCGGCGTCTGCGGCAAAACGGAACAAGCCGTTTACGAAGCCGGTTTCGCTCTGGACAACGGTTATGACGCCTGTCTGCTCAGCATGAGCGCTTTTGCCGCCGCCGACACCAAAGCGATGCTTGAACATGTCCGTGCGGTTGCCGCGGTTATGCCGGTGCTCGGTTTTTACCTCCAGCCAAGCGTCGGCGGCAGAACGCTGCCGTATGAATTCTGGCTTGAATTCGCGAAAATCGACAATGTACTGGGTATAAAAATAGCCCCGTTCAACCGCTACCAGACTTTCGACGCTGTCAGGGCGCTTGCCGACTCAGGAAAAGAAAATGAAATTACCCTCTATACCGGTAATGACGACAATATTATCATAGACCTTATCAGCGAATACAGAATCGGTAAAAAATCTCTACGGATCAAGGGCGGCCTGCTGGGGCACTGGTGCGTGTGGACGAAAAAAGCGGTGGAACTGCTGGACGAACTCCACGCGCTGACCGCTTCCGGGCAGCCGATCCCCGCTGAAATCCTGTCCCGCAATATTGAAATCACGGACGCGAACGCGGCATTTTTCGATCCGGCCCATGGTTTTGCGGGCTGTATTCCAGGCATCCATGAAGTCCTGCGCCGCCAGGGGTTGCTGGCCGGCACCTGGTGTCTGAACCCGGACGAAGTTCTTTCTCCCGGACAAAGTGAGGAAATCACGCGGGTTTACAATGCTTATCCGCACCTGAATGATGACAAATTCGTAAAAACTAATCTTTCCAGATGGTTTTCCTGATAAAAAAAATTGTATTTATTGAATCCTGGCGTTAAAATAATTATTATTGTCCGGATTTTACAATTACAATTCTAAAAGCAGGAGAGTCTCATCATGCGTTTCCACAAGATTGTCTTGGCCTCGTTTGTATTCGCATTAAATGCCGGAATTGTCAATGCAACTGTCGTTGAGGATATAAAAGCCTCCGAGGAAGGGGCGAAGAAATTCAGCCCGGCCCCGAAACTGATCGAAGCAGATGGCGAAAAAGTTTTCACCGCGCCTCCTAAAAGCTATCCAACGTACTGTCTTCCCAAAGTTAAAGTCGACCCGGCTAAAAAATACCGGGTATCGGTAAAATTAAAACAGAACGGCGATGTTGCTCCCTGGGTATATATAGGGTTCATCCCCTATGATATCAAAAACCGCTGCATATCCCCACATCATGGTTTTTTGAATACTCCGAAGTCAATGACCGCTTTAACGGCTGACGTCGCCAAAGGCGCAAAGAGTATTACGGTCAAAGACGCTTCGGCATGGAAAAGCGGCAAGTATTATTTTGTTGCTTTCAATGTAAAAGAAGACATGAGTGATATTCCGAATTTTGAGCTTGCCGGATTAATTACGAAAATCGAAAAGACCGGAGACGTATACACTATCGAGTTTTCCAAGCCTCTGGCAAAGGATTATCCGGCGGGAACCAAAGTGCGTCAACATCGCGCCGCCGGTACTTACATTTACACTAAATGCGGAAAAGCTCCTAAAGAATGGACCGTCTGGAAAGGCTGGGACGCCTACGGCAAAGCACTCCGCCAGGGAGTTTATCTGAAGCCCATGATAATGATTAACGCCAGGCAAGAAGGTTCCGGAGTTATCTTCACAGATTTTAAATACGAAGAAATTCCAATAGAAACTAAAGAATAATTATTGTCGAATAAAAAGTTTAAAAAACAGCTTGAGGACTTTTCCCAAGCTGTTTTTTTGCCTCTTCTCAAAAATCTGTAACGAGGTCACAACTTGTTCTATCTCACATTTCGGAGTTCCGAAATATAACGTAAGGACTTAAATATAAATACCTTGATCCCGATTTGATCTTATTTTTCGCGGTCTGGGATCTTCAAGCAATGAAATATTCGCAAACCGGTAGTCGCAGGAGCAGCCTGCTCCGCGACAAAGACGTCCGTCGGGCTGAGTTACTTG
>JBAYCO010000213.1:0-6969 GCA_041668685.1 Victivallaceae bacterium
CTTTATTGTTGGGGTAAAAAAGGCACATGGCCGGCACATTGTTTCTATCGGCAAGAGAACTCTTTTGTTTCGATTCCGCACCGATATTAAGCCAACTATGAACCTGAGGCATAAGTTCATATACTTCAGTATAAACGGTGCTGTAAAGGCCATCGAGATTGTCAAGAGAAGAACCATTTCCGCGAGGGGCAAAGGCGTTAGTGTTAGAACTTAAATAGATAGGTCTTGCCAGCTCAAGTCCCAGGCTTCTAAAATGCTTGAAGACTCGCTGCTGGTGCTCCTTATGGCATTCTATGCGCCACAATATCCAGGCTCGATATGCCGGATTTTCCAGATTGCAATAGAAATCCTTGTCATCAAGTCCGGTCGGAGGCATTTCATAACCGGTATCATTATTGAATTTTTTCCTGCAATAAAGACAGCCGCAACCGTAATCTCTGGGGAAGAAAGCAATATCATCCGTCATTATCCCGTCTACACCGCATTTGTAAATATCAGCAAGATGGTCAAAATAAATTTTATGATAATCAGGGTTATTATGACATAATACCGTGAACCCGGAATACTGGGTGGTTGAAAATCGTCCGTTGCGCGGATCAATTTGAAACATGGAAGAGAGCCTTACTCCTTTGTAAATCATATCTCCGTCTTTCAAGCGTTGATGGAACAACGGATGATCTGTCAGATTTATCCTTCTTCTGATTTTACACTGCTCCCATTCTTTTGCACCAACCGGAAAACTGACAAGATTAGCGCTGTGATGCTCCACCACTTTTATATTATACTTATGGCATGCTTTACACAGATGTGCCAGTACATTTAAAAGCCGGGGCCATTCATGAATGTAATCCCAGCGCATATGGAAACCGCCCTGCGTGGTTACGGCATTGATACCGAGCGCCGAAAGCTTTTTAGTGATCTGAAAATAATCGCTCTCTTTATATTCAGACAGTTCCTTTTCGTATATCCAGAAATTACCCCATCTGGCATCCCATACCCATTCTGTTTCCTGCTTTAACATTTGTTTTTCCTTTAATTTGCCGTATCTATGACGATCATCCTATGCGGGTCAATTTGGCTGGTTTGAAATGAAACCACAGTAGCGGATTTCCTTTTAAAAGTGATTTCCTTCCCGCTTTCCGGACAGAAAATCCGTTTAACCTTATCGGCGGGGATGTTCAGGTTTACAGTTATACTGTCATTTACCGGCTTATCGGCGTAATTCAGGAAATGCATCATATACAGATTATTTTGTTTTCTTAATGTCACTTCGCACGCTGCCGGACAATTTGCAACCCGAAAAGGCAGGGTATTTCCCGACAATTCAAGCAGATACATAATACTATTTTTAAGCAGTTCCCTTACTCCGGGATTAAAGTTCTTGTTAAGATAAAAATTTACTTTCCAGTTCCTTCCTTGAAAACATCTTCCCAAGCCGCTTGCTGAAATAAAAATGACATTGCCGTTCCCATATTTATTGATCATTACGGCGGGATGTTTATTGTTCCATTTCCCAAGCACTTTGGCCGTAGTGGGTTTAACTATATCGAATTTGCAGGTCGGCAGATATTTTACCCTGCAAAAATTCATTACCGGCTTATCTGTGGAAACGATGGTATCGGCATTTGTCGAAGTCGCAATATAATCGCACCCGAAAGCATCATTTAAAAGATAATTTTTATTTTTTCTGCCCCATCTGTCAAACACCGTCGTGCTAGCGGTAGCAAGTAATTGACCACCGTTCTTAACCCATTCCTTAACCGTGTTTATTTCGGAAGGCTTAAGAGAGCGGGCATCGGCTAAGATCAGCACTTTGAAATCATTGAGCCTTTTGAGAGTTATTCCTTCGGCATAAAGCGGCTGAACCTGTATATGTTCCTGAGATAATGCTGAATATATTCCCATTTGATTGATGGCATAGGGAACCTTTAACCTGGCAATAAATGGTTTCGGAGTATACGCATCCAGTCCTGCGCTTCTTTCCGAATAAAGCTGGGCTACTGGGGTAATCGGCGCAGTTTTCACCAGATAATTTTCAAGACGTTCAATCTTATTAAAAATATTACTCATGGCTTTCCAGCCGCCGGCAATCCAGAAATGGCCGTATGCTTTACTCAGGCTTTTATTCCACTTATCATTTTGCCGGTTGACGTTGTCGAAAACAGGATGCGGTTTGTCTTTCCAATAAAACATCCAGGAGAATGGATAAAGACTGTCCGCATGGGCTATGGCTATCGAAAAATCCTGTTTTATCTTTTGTGGTGTGCTGTCATTTTTACCAAGCACAGCCTGGGTACGGGACTCCGTATTTCCCCGGAGCAGATCAATTATGAAGGCTTCATCCTGACACCCCTTCAAATAAGGATCAACCGCGACAATATCAGGCAGCTTGCTTATTTTTGATATATTTATACCATAAGGAGATGCAAAATAGGTGGCAGGTGAAAACAGGATTTCAATGATTTTATTCAAGGAATGGGCATGGTTTGTAATATCCTGGAAGGCATTGAATAAAGTTTCCGCGACAAACTCTCTATGCTCTGTCCACAGCACCCGGTCTTTATATCTTGAATCTTCATCGGGAGGATAAATTTTATCCAAATCGGGGAAATTTAATTTTTTTCCTTCCGCATCCGTGTATTTATCTTTCAAATATGTTCTGAATTTTTCGATGCATATTTCCGACCATCCGCCGGTAAACATTATCTCATCGAAATGAAATCCGATAAAAGCAGGATAATCCTCAAGAGAATTATTGATGATAGTCATTTTATCTTTTAATTTTTTTATTGTCTTGGCATTCCCCCAATCAACCCCATATCTATTTCCGGAATTTGTCAGTTCCGGAAATGCAAGTGCGAGAATTATCCTTAAATTATTATCAGCCGCACCACCATAATATGTTTTAAAATACTCTTCCTGACTGGAAAACCCGTGAATTTTGAAGAATTCTTCTTTAAGTCTTCCGTTTTTGAAATCAAAAGAATTTTGTCTGAAGGAAATATTATCCAGTAAAATATCAGTATGTATTTTCTTTAAAAATCCCATTGCCTCATGGAAACCGGGATTTTGCATCCCGTGAAAATTGATATGCTCCTTAGTATAATTATTCTTTAACCATGCAACGGTTTGCTTCAGATTCATTTTCGGCATAGCGGCGGAAGCCGGAGGCGATGCCATTTGCTTGACGGAAGCCAAGTCCGTAAAGAATTTTGAGTTTAGCGCCATCAGTTTGTTCTGGATTACCGAAGCATTTTGCCTGAATTCTTTGATTTTATTATCAATAGTACGTAATTTGTTTTTATCATGGGTAATATTGTTTTCATGAGTGAAATAACGGAACAGTCCGTTATAATTTTTTATTTGTGAGTCAAAATTGTTTATTTCATTTAGATAATTTTTGCTTACCACATTTAATTTTTCAATGAGTTCATTTTTCCTTTTATGGGAGAATTTATAATTGCGTTCAATGTTCCAGGCCAGCAGTTCAATATTATTGTTGAATTTACATTTATAATAGTAGAGTTTGGTTTGCAGTAATGTCCAGATCTTTTCAAGTTCCTTTTGCTGATTAAGTAATTTCGTTAAGTCCAGAAGGTTTTCCCCTTTCAACCCTGAGAGTTTTTTGGGCGTATCCAGATTAGCCCACAAAACACAGTTAACCAGAAGAGTCAGTTCGTCTCCCGCGGGTTTTACCTCTTCGTTATCACTATTCAGTCCCGCCAGGTTTCCGGATTTTATAACTTTCCCATATCCGATTTTGCCTGCAACTAAAGTTGGCGCTCCGGTATTCTTGTCTATGAGAAGCGTTTTTCCTGTTTTTCCTGGGATAAGGCAGATATGATCAAAATAACTATGTTTAATATTTTCAGGGAGAGAACTTAATATCGAATGTGAAACGATGCCGGCCTTCATGTAATATGACTCATCTCTTCCGGAAACGGTTGCAATCTCAGGAAAAAGCAGATTTGAACCACCCCAGTTTTTTCTGTAGCCGCAAGCGTCATGAAAGAAGATTACACCGTAACCGCTCTTGACATAATTGATAATGACGTTTTTATAATTAGCAGCTTTTGGGGGCGGCAATGTTGAACAGGGAATAATCAGGACATCATATTTTATCAGTTTTTCAATATTCAGGTTGTTCATCAAGTCGGTGGAAATATATTTTTTTTCACTTAAGGCGTCATATATCCCCCGGGCACCAAAAGCCCCTTCGTTAAAAATGGCGACTTTCACATTAATACCGGATTCTTTTCTGATATCCTCCGCGGATAATGCCCGGTCAAATACCCTGACGTCATCAATGCAGCCCTTAAAATAGTTCCAGCCGCGTCCTCTGCCTGCTTCTATTCTGGAATTATTGAGATGTGAAGTCCATGATTTTGAATTTATCTTACCTTTTTTGCAAAGAACAGCTTCAACGCCATCAATATAAATTTTAACTCCATTACCATCCTGGGTTACGGAAATATTGTGCCAATGGTTATCATTTATGGTATCAACGGTATAAAGCATACCTAAAGGTTTATTATTATCTTCAATCCGCAAAAATATTCTGTTCTTTTTATCTTTGCCCAAGACCAAAAAGTCCTTATAAGTAGATTTTTCTATTTTGAGGAAATATTCCCATGTGTCTGAATTATCAAATTTAATCCACAATGATATCGTACCTTTTTCGCTTTTCAGGAAGTTCCCTTTTAAGGATGAAATATAGCTGTCCTTGCCGTTAAATTTGAAACAGAAATTATTCTTATCTCTTTCTGATACTGCGGTGTTATATAATTTCCCATTATTTCCCCGCCCGGAGGCGTCAAGAGTGAAATTATTGTTGTTATTAGAAAAATCCCAATGCAATATTAAGTTTTTATTTTCGCCGTGCGAAAAGAGGCAGGTACCCAAAATCAGAATTGCGGCCATTAATTTTTTGCAAATTTTCATTTTTATAACTCCAGTTCAGTTGTTTCATTCGAAAAAAAATTGTTTTTTCAGCTTGTTCATTTTTTATTACACTTTTTTACGGTTTCACAGGTCGATAAATTCCAGCGACTTTATCATTTTTATATACATACTGATGAAGCGCTTTAAGTCCGGCAATTTTACCGGCGGCATAGTGTTCTTCTAGACGAATTTTACCTTGTGACTTGAAAAGACGCATGATTTCATAAACCAGCATGTCATTTTGTGTAACCATATGCTTGGGCCACAACCCGGCAACGGCATTTTTAAGGTCCTGCAGATCATGACCTTTATCGGGAGAAAGTATTTCCCCGATGATTTGACAAGCTTCGTAAAACGGTAAAATGTCAGCTATCGGAGCGGTTTTGTCTGGTAGGCGGCTGACCTCAAAGTTATCACGGCGGAATTCCATTACGCTTCTGATCGGAGCTTGAACTATGGAGTCGAGATTTTCCGGAAACGCCATCGCCGTGGTCCCTAGAAAAGTTTCAACCGAGCGGCGTCCAATCATCAGCGGCTGGTTAAATCTTGCCGCGTGGATTGAATCGGGAGTTTCCGTACACAAAAGCAACCCCACTATTTCAGCGGGGTAAGAACTCTCTGCACGCAACAACGCTTCATTCATCGTGCGACATTTGCTGCGCATATAATCCGCTTGAAAACACTTAACTTCACTCATATGAACACTTGATCCGTCTTCAAGCTGAGGCATATTGGGGACGTTTTCATTTACTCTGGTTCTAAATTTGTATCCCTGCTCAATAAGGTTATTAATAATTTTGCGTTCATTAGTTTTCCCGGCATAGAAGTTCCCCATAAACCCATTCAAAACATAAGCAATGTTCTCAGCCGGATTAACGAAAGGATGTCCCCATTCAATATCTCCAAACTCTTTGCTGCGAGAATGAATGATGCCGACAGTTCCCGGCAGTTCCGGCGCATCGGTCTGTTTCAGAAGTTCGTCAACCGCACCAATGACTTTGCGGTAATGCAGTTTCCCTTCACTGAGCGTAGCTATTCCGGTTTGATAGCCTCCACCAAAACCTTCCTGTTTGCGTAACATATCTATCAAAATCGGGGCGGCTGGCTTTCTACCGATATACCCGGCTAAATTACACATCTTTGATTTCCTCTGTTTGTTTTGAAATGAGTGAAATAATAAATTTTTTTATCGCTTGTTTCAGCTCTTTTTTTTAGTCGCATGACCATTTTAGTCGTTACCCTGTTTCATATCTTCCTCGGCTGAATTTCTTATTGCAAGGAATTTACAAATTAATTTTCAAGGTTTTCCAGCCCTACATCATCCCAGGAAGTAATATGTGCAAATCTCATAAAATCATACCACTTGACGTCTCCTCCTAAATGCAATACGTTTACCCCTCTGGAAGGATGATTATATCCGTACTGAGGGAGTCCAATCGGGGTCTGGTCGAATTCTATGGCCTTTTGGGGACTGCAGGTCAAACGGTCTCTGTCCTTATAGCCATTTTCATAATACGACACATATTTACTTGTCGTCAGTTTATCACTGGGGCAAAGAAAATATTTATATCTTTGATCCTTGCTGTCTCCAGGCAGGTAATTAGTCATATATAACAATATGCCAGCCCTTGTATAAGTACGGGAAGTTGAATCCGCCAATGTCCTGACTTTTTGAGCCCAGTCTTTTTCCGGAGAGACTTCTATAACATGGTGATAATAGCAGGGAAGATAAGCGTTATTATCATTAGCGTAAGCCGTCAGTACCAGGCCTATCTGGTGCAAGTTGCTCGAACAGTGTATTCTTTTAGCCATATTCATGGCTTTGCCGAGAGCGGGCAGCAGCATTGAGGCGAGAATTGCTATGATCGCGATCACGACGAGGAGTTCGATGAGTGTGAAAATTTTCCGTTTTAACATTTTATACCTCCTGTGATAGTTGTTTTATTGGTTGACTATAAGGATTTAACAAATTTCCGGCTGCCTCCCTGATCTTTTCTCCGCTTCCGGGTTTCAGCTTGCTCAGTCGCC
>JBAYCO010000214.1:0-6966 GCA_041668685.1 Victivallaceae bacterium
AATGTCTGGGTAAACGGAAAACATGTTGTTTTCTGGCCCTATGTTTCATTTATTCCACTGACTGCGGATCTCAGCAGCATACTGCAGCCCGGGAAAAGCAATGAGATCATAATTTCAGTAGACAACAAGACAAAACTAACCTATAATGTTGCATATTTGGGAGGGATTGTTTTGCCAGTTTACCTTGAAGCCTCCAATGGCCCGGGACGGATAGACAGTCTTTTCCTGAAGCCCGGTAAAGATTTGCAAGAAATAGTATGGCAGACGGATTTAAAGATCCCGTTCAAGGGAAAAAATCTGAAAGCTTCGCAACTGGATTGGATCATCAGGGATTGGAAATCGGGAAGAGAAATCAGTAAAGGCTCAGTAGATGCAAAAAGTTTTTCTGAAGCGGAAACCGTCAAATGGACCTCGCAGGCCAAAGACATTGAACCTTGGTCGCCCAACCATCCCAATTTGTATATTGCGGAACTTAAATGGAAAGTTAATGGTAAAACAATAGATACGCTGAAACAGCGTTTCGGGCTACGACGCTGGAGCACATCTGGAAGAACTCTGGAACTTAATGGGAAACCGATTTACTTAAGACAAGTCTTGTGCAAACCTTGTATTGAAGGACATTGGAGATATCCGCAGGACAAAAACTATTGGCTGAAATATTTTCAGAAAATAAAAGAACGAGGTTATAATAGCGTTGCCGGCTGGTATATCCATTCCCCGGAAGCTTTTGACGCTGCAGATGAAATTGGCATAGCCATCCAGCACGGCGTTCTTATGGACGCGCTACATTATCTCAGGACTACGCTGAAAATAAAAAACGGTTCTTTGGATGTACCATTTTTATGGAAAAATATTGCGGAATGGACAAGAGTCTATCCCAGCATGTCTATTTATAATCTTGGAGTAGAAATGGGGTATTACGACAAATACATAGAGGATGTGGCAAAATGCAATGGCACAATTAAAGCAGTTAACCCGGAATCGTTACTTATGCCTTGTCAGGCGATGCGTGGTATTGAATATAGTTTTGTTTCAGAAGACCAACCACATCTAAAAAATGGCGTTTATCTGGAACGATTGGAAAAGATTACCAAATGTTCGGATATTTTCGGGCAATATCCTAACGGTGTCTTCAGCTATTACCCGTTACGTGGAGCCTGGCAGGATATCAATCCGTGCTTTGAAGTTTATAAGCGTCCCCTTATTTCCCATGAAGTTATGCAGAGTGAGAGACAAGTTTATTTGTTATCTTCAGGTCAGTTTGCTACTTTAAGGTATGGTAAGAAAGGCATGGAGTATTTTGTATACCGGTGGGGGACGCCAAAATCAAAAACGGCAATAACAAAACTCTTAGCTTCTCATCTCACGGAAAAAGTTCGGTTATACTATGAAAATATGTCTCATCTGGCAGCTATATTATTCAAATATGTTGGTGAAAAAATACGCAAGTGCAGCAATGTCGCCGGTTATGAGGATCTTGGTGCACATGGCGACGGCGGCATATATTCTCTTCTTGAAAACTCTCCCGGATTCACTCCGGAAGGTTTCACTCGTTTCAACAATGACAATGTTCTTCTGCTGGACTGGGACAATGGCATGTGCCTTAAATGCTGCTGGTGGATGGGAGAATCATTCGAAGCGTTTCCGATGGTATCGATTTATGGGGAGAAAGGTATTCCGGAAGGTAAGTTGAGCTGGACGCTCAAGGACGGCGAAAAAATTCTGCTCCGGGGCTCTTGCCCGGTAAAGGATATCCGTCAGGGTAAAGTAACCAGTTTTCAACCGATAAAATTCAACTGGCCGGAACTCGGTAAAAACAGTAAGCTTAACCTTGCCCTGGAACTTACCGGTGATGGTCAGACTGTCAGAAATGACTGGAATTTCTGGGTCTTTAAAAAGCATCCGGCACCCGAAATCAATGCCGCGGCATCGCACAACATGTATCTGCTGTTAAAGAAAAGGTACCGGAATCTTCGTTACCTTAATGCCAAGAACGAAAGTGAAAAACTCTGGATTGTGGATCTGCTCAACGAAAAAGCCATTCGGCATTTAGAGGAAGGCGGTGATGTCCTGCTCATCGGCGGCAAGCCGTTGGTGCTGTTTACCCGCTGGCCGAGATTTCAACAGGGACATCGCAACCACCATAATCATGGAACAATTGTCTACAAGCATCCGATCTGGAAGAATATTCCGAATGAAGGCTGGGGCGACTGGCAGTTTTATCCGCTTCTGGAAGGAGCCGCGACAGTGATTTTCCGAAATGACCGTACCAAGGGATATGCTTCCCAAGCCATGATTGATCCCAGGCAGTATTTGATGAAGAGTGTGCCTTTCGTACCGATACTGGAAATTATTCAGGTTAACCGCCAGGCGGACCAAGCCTCTGTTTTTGAATTGAAAGTTGATAAAGGACGGCTGTTTGTCTCCACCTGTGTTACGGATATGAAAAATCCGGTCGGTGTAACATTCATGGATTCCGTTCTCGAATACATTACCGGGCCCGATTTCAAGCCCGCAAAAGAAGTCAGTCCGAAAGTGCTCAGAACGTTCCTTGAAGGAACCGGTCCGAAGTTCTCCGGAAATAAACTCAGTATCGATCTGCAAGAACTTATTGGCGGAGAATTTTTACCGCAATATAAAGCTTTTTCTATTGCGCCAAAAGATTCGATGCAGCTTTCTTACTCAAAAAAAGCTGAACTTACTTTTGACTTAAAAGAATCCCAGATTCCCAAGACCAAAGAAAAGTATCTGATGCTTTCCGTGCAGGGTCAGGACTGCGATAAACCGGAAACTACAAGAATAGAAATTATCTTTAACGGGCATAGACTTTTCCGTGGAGTTAACCAATGGGTGAAAAAGGGATGGTCGGAATGGAATATTCCGTTTCTCCGGGAATGGCTGCATGCGGGATCGAATAAACTTGAATTCCGCAATCTGGAAAAATCCGGCCGGTACAAGTGGATAGGCATTTCAGGAATCGCCATTAAGGCCGATGATAAATATGTAAGAGAAAGATTGACGCAAGGGAAAAACATTGCCTCTGACCACACTCCGCCGGTAATGCATTTTGTGTCCACTCCGCCGATAGAAAAATTCGGGCATCAGTATATCGGAACCCGTAATACGGTAATCGAGATCAAAGCGGAAGACAATGGCTCTGGGGTGAAAAGCGTCGAAATGTCGATAGATAACGAACCATATATCGCCTGTACCGGGCCATTCATACTTGGCACCGGGGAACGGGACACGAAAAAGACCGGCGTTCGAATCCTCCGTTTTCGCTGTACCGATCATGCGGGGAATCAAACCAATATTCTGACCGGAGCTTCGGAAGAAGGTCAGGATATGGATAAAATGGATCTTCAGGTCAAATAATATAACCCAAACGGGGCATGGGTTTTCATGCCCCGTAAATTAAAAACAGAAAATATGGAAAAGCAAAATGAGTATCGATAACAAACTTCCGATTCATGGATTTCTGATGCATATCAGCCATTATGATCCGGAGTGGTGTAAGGTCAAATCGGAAGAAAAGCCTTTTGATTTGCCCGTAGCCCTGGAAATTGTGGATGCAATGGCGGCTTCAGGAATGAACCTGCTGATCATTGACTGCGCGGACGGGGTGGAATACCAATCCCATCCGGAACTCAAACGGCATTATACGGTGCCGATGTCATATCTGGAAAAACTGTCACAATATGCGCAAGAGCGGGGAATTGAAGTGGTTCCCAAACTGAATTTTGCCCAAAGCCGTTTTCACCGTCATAATGAATGGTTTTATCCCTATAATGAGTTCGTCAACGGAGTTGAATTATTTGACGGGGAAGAATATTGGCGGATGGCGTTCGAAGTGATCGATGAACTCATCGCCGTCTGTAAACCGCCGCGATTCTTTCATATCGGTATGGACGAGGACAACGACCGGGCACACAGCCAGTTTGCGGCCGCCATCAATACGTTAAGCGATGGCTTGAGAACCCGCAAACTTCGGACAATTATCTGGAAAGACACCAGAACCGATCCACGAGGATTTATTTTTTCCGAAAAACAGCTTGCCTGTGAAAATAAAATCCCGAAAGATACGGTTCAAATGGTATGGGATTACGCAAAAGTTATTGATCCCAATGTTATTCGCTGCCTGGTAAATAAGGGCATAGAAGTATGGGGAGCGACCGGCAACGATGCCGATGCGGATTTGATTTCCGCCTGGAATGATACCCTGACCACCAACGGCGGAAACGGTTTGATCCTGACCGACTGGCTGCCGTGCGTTCCTGATTGTCGGGATAAACATCTGAAACTGATAAATAAAATCGGTGAGGGACGTAAGAAATGAAAATGTTTGACGAATACAGTCAGGTCAGAATAACCGTGTTGAAAAAGTTACATCACAAGGCTTTAATAAAAAAATATACGGACAATGGCAATTGGCCGGTTTGTCAGCATTTTCAGGAAGGTCAGCAATTTATCGTTTCTGAAAAAACACCTTGGGAAATTCCGCCGGGATTTTGCGGCTGGGCCTGGGCTGATATCCAGAAGCTCGTGTGGGCTATGGCACGGGGAGGTCCGAATATTTTTGTAACCTGCTGTACCGATGGTTTCAGACCGGTATTGTTCAAGCTTGAGAAAATTGATCAGCAAGAAATATAACTTACAAAACAGGATAAATTATTGTGCGTAAAGAAAGCATGACCACGCGGGAACGGATCATTGCCGCGATAAAACACGAACCTGTGGATCGAATTCCGATTTCACCGCGTTTCAATCCGCAAAATTACGGCTACGACACCTGTTCCGTTCATTCCATAGTTGACTGCAAAAAGAAAATACATCATTATGATCCGCATATTCCATTGGATTATCCGGCTGATTTGACGATTTTTAAAAAAGTCATGGCCGAGGCCGCCTACATGAATGAGGTGAACACTATTATCGACATAAAAGACGAACGCGATACCATACGGGTTACCTGTACTTTCGAAACCCCTGCCGGAAAATTGAAGCAGGTCAAAATAAAACCGAAAATCGGGGCGCCCGGTTATGGCAGCAATCCGAATCCGCATATCGCTGAATTCCCGATAAAAAATAAAGCCGACCTGGAAAAAGCCCGGTATCTGATTCCCCCGGAATCGTCCTATTCCCTGGGCGATTTTTTTGAACTTGAAAAGCTGTACTGGGACGAGGCGGTGCTTATGCCGTCGATCTGCGGCCCGCTTTCCCACACCGGCGGGAACTTCTGCGATATGTGCAATCTGATGATAGCATATTATGAGGATCGGGAATTTTTCGACCGCTATCTGGAAATTTTTTCGGAATTCAGTTTATCCCAATTAAAGTGGTCTCTGGAACGCGGCGCAAGACACTTTTTCCTGGCCTGGTTCTATGAATCATTGTCTTCCGGCTGGTCGCCGCAGATTTACCGGGAAGTTTTCGCCCCGATAATAAAACAACAGGCCGACCTGATCCATTCCGCAAACGGCATCGCCTGTTTTTATGACGACGGCAAATTGACGGAATCGCTTCCTTTCATTGTCGCGACCGGGGTTGATTGTATTGAAACCTGTACGCCGGCGCCGATGGGCGATTTCGATATTGCTCAAGCCAAAAGTCTTTATGGAGATAAAGTCGCGTTTAAAGGCGGGATCGATATCGTCAATGTAATCTGGGAAGGCGCCCCGGAACTTATTGACCGGACAGTTTACGAATATATGAAAGCCGGGTCGGCAGGGAGCGGGTTTCTGGTCGGAACGTGTGACACTATCAGGCCGGAGACTCCGAAACAAAATACCGATGCGTTTTTTATTGCCGCGAACAAATATGCGAAAGAATTTGCGGAACAAACGGCGAAAATTCAGCCTTAAAGTTGATTTTAAAAGGTAAACAACATGAGTTCATTTGAACGAATCAAAAGAATTATCGAACATAAAACTACCGATAGAATTTTGGTATGATAAAATAAAAGGAAGCTCCATATTTAAACTTTCTGTCCGGTTTCCGTTTCGATACGAATTGGCGCTGGTCCCGAAACGGTAGCCCAAAATCTACCGTCAGGAAAGCATGAATTATATCTGTAACCATTTCTGGATTCAATTGGACTCGAAAATGAATCAGAAATAAAAAATTGGCCTACAAAGGAAAGACAATAATGTTAAAAATCTTGAAACCCGATACGGGCGGCAAAGCCTATGAAATTGCGGCTGTAGAATTCCAAAGTTTTTATAAGCAAGTAACCGCAAAAGAATTAGAAATAATCAGCGCCCCGGATGAACATTCCGATCTTATCGTAATCGGTTCCGATGCCGTAAACCTGTTCTCAAGCCAAATGATTTTCAAGGATGTCATAGCTGGCTTCAAGATAAGATACGAAACTGATGATTATCACATACTATCGGCAAAAAGCAGAAAAAGGAAAATTCTTTTTCTTGCGGGAGGCCGAGGGCGTTCGACTATTTATGCCGTATACGATTTTTTTAAACGCCAGGCGGGGTGCCGTTATTTTTGGGATGGCGATATTGTTCCCCGAAGCAGGAAAATTTCCATTGACGGGCTTGATATAGCTGAAAGCCCCCGCTTTACTTATCGCGGTCTGCGCTATTTCGCCCATCGAAGTCTGCACCGTTTTCAGGCGGAACATTGGGAATTCGAAGACTGGAAACGCGAGATTGACTGGATACTGAAAAAAAGATTGAACTTTTTCATGCTGCGTATCGGTCAGGATGATTTGTTTCAGAAGGCTTTTCCTGAGATAGTGAAATATCCTTCGCCCATGAAGCCGCTTGCCGAGGCGGTTTCCCGGAGTTACGATGACAGAACCTTGTTCTGGAGTCTGGAGTATCGGGGAAAATTGCGAAAGCAAATCCTGCAGTACGCATTCGAGCGTGATCTTATCCATCCTGAAGATTTTGGTACCATGACCCACTGGTACAGCAGGACTCCGCATGATTTTCTCGAAAAAATAAAACCTGA
>JBAYCO010000215.1:0-6925 GCA_041668685.1 Victivallaceae bacterium
AAAGAAAAACAAGAAAATTACAAGAACACTGAAAAATACCGGAAGAAGACCGGAAGAAAACTGTATCGGCTCCGGCAGAACTAAATGCTCAAATTCCGGCAAGAATTAATGCGCGTTCACAATTTAAACAAGTCGATATATTTATCGATATACCATATTGGCGTTTTTTTCAAGCATAAATCCGATAATAACAGAAAATAAAACTTGAATTTTCGTTCTTTTGTGTGCTTTGCAACACAAAAACGACAAAGAAACAAATATACTCTATATGGCAGTCAAAATTAAAAATTTATTTCTTCTCGGAACATGATTTTCGGACAACGATTTCCGTGTCCAGCACCAGTTTGACCGGCTCGCCGCCGCTTTTTCCCGAAACTTTGCGCAACAGGATATCAAACGCTTCCAAACCTATTTCCTTTTTCGGCTGCCGAACCGTCGTAAGCGGCGTTTCCAGCAGCGGCGAAAACTTGAGGTCATCGAACCCGGCTACCGAAATATCTTCGGGAACCTTAAGTCCAGCGTCTTTAATCGCCCGCATCGCCCCTATCGCCTGGTAATCGTTCCCGGCAAAAACCGCTGTTGGCGGTTCCTTCAGGGCAAGCAGTTTCTGCATATTTTCATAACCGCCCTGCCGATCAGGTTCAAAACGGTCTTCGCCGTTCAGCCGCATTTCCATGTTGATCTTCTTCACGTATTCAGTCTTGTATACGATGCCGGCAAGAGCCAAAGCATCCCGGTACCCTTCCTGACGTTCGTCATTGGCGCTGCCTTCGGTACCGTAAAGATGAGCGATCTTCCGGTGTCCGAGCCGAATCAGGTATGAAGTCATGTCAAAAGCGCCCCGGCGATTGTTGACAACCACATAGTCCGTATCGAAGTCCTTGAAATAACGGTCAATGAGCACAAATGGAATTTTTGCTTCTTTCAGCCTGTAGATAACGTCAATATTGGCTTTCCCCCAATTTGGGAAAATAATAACCCCGTTAACATGCTGTTGAAGCGCGTATTCGATATTAACGTTTTCTTTTTCAATGTCACCGTTGGAACTCTGGATTATAAGGTTGCATCTGGATGAATTGGCGGCTTCCTGTAAACCCTTGCATATTTCAGATATGAAAATATCGTCAATATCGGGCACAATAAACGCAAACGTATACCGGCAAAGGCTCAGCGAACCCGAAGCGTCCTTAATATCCGCGACAAAAGTACCTTTTCCGGCCATACGGTACAGCAAACCTTTTTCCACGAGATTGTCAAGTGCTTTTCGGGAGGAACGGCGGCTGATATTGTATTTCCTGCTGATTTCGTTTTCGGAAAGAATGCATTCATGCGGCTTGAGGGTTCCACTGCGAATCTGATCGATCAAATCGCTTTCAACCCCGGAATAAACGTAAGTAACATCCCGCTTCAAGCCTTGCATTTATTTCTCCCTTAAACTAAGTTAATTAAGTTTGTTTTTGCTGTTTGTCTTTAAAAAACAAAAAATCATGTACCACACAAGTATGGTACAACGCATATATGATTTTTCAATCGCATTTCTGTTCAAAACGGTTATTTCCCGATATAAAGTAACAACGGCCCGACTCGACCAGCGCGTTGCCTTTCGCTACGCTCGGGCTCAGCCTGCGCAGAGTGCATCCGCCTTCCATTACTTTTGACGGTCTCGTCTAACAAATCATGTTTTTAAATATTTTATGACTGTTTTTTATTATTTTTAAGAGGAAAACCGTACAGGCAATCAGCCATGGCTGCCCATAGCGTAATTTTACTTCGAGCTCCTCTTTCAGGGAAGGCAGTATATTTTGTGAAGCCAAACCGCCGGGGCGGAAGAAAGCTATAGGCTCCGGTAAATAAATATGTTTTATGTGATGATAATTGATTGCCCGGTACATGAAATCGTAATCAGCCAGAATTTTGTAGTCCAAGCTGTAAGCGCCAATCCGCTCATAGACTTTTTTGGGACAGAACATGGACGGGTGCGGAGCAAAAGCGCCGCGCTTGACGTTCCATTCACGCCAGCCCAGGACACGTTCGTCGCCATGCATGATATCTCCCCAGAAAATGTTGTCGTCAAGACTTTTATCAGCAAAGGCATTCGCAACTTTTCTGAAAGCTCCCGGCAGATAATAGTCGTCGGAATTGATCATGCCGATAATATCCCCGGAAGCTTGCGCGATCCCTTTATTCATGGCGTCATATATGCCTCTGTCGGGCGCGCTTATCCAGTAAGCGAGCCGGCTTTCATATTTGCGTATGATATCCAAAGTACCATCCGTGGAACCGCCGTCAATGATAATATATTCAAAATTGTCATAATCCTGCGACAGAACGCTTTCAACAGCATCCTCCAGATATTCAACGCTATTGTAACAAACCGTAATAATCGATATTTTCAGGGATTCATTCATTTGTTTGTCATACTCTTATAGAGACCAATGTACTTGTTTACGATATTTTTAATATCAAATTTTTCCTCGGCTGTTTTTCGAGCAGTTGCCGCTAACCGGCTGTGAATTTTTTCATCAAGCACGTAATTTATACCATTCGCCAGATCTTCACAATCGAAAGCTTCAGCCAGATAACCATTTTTTTTGTGTTCGACGATATCAGGAATTCCCCCCGTATTAAAAGCCACGAGTGGAATTCCACAGGCAGAAGCTTCGACAAGCATATTAGGCAAGTTGTCATATTTGGACGCCAATACAAAAACGTCCGCTTGGCGATAAGCCGTCGCTAAATCTTTATCGGCAACGATAAAACCGGTATTTCTGCTTTTAAACTCATCACTGAACCTGCCGTTCCCAATTAACAGCAGTTCAAATTCACATTTGTGTTTATCCCGTAATATCCTTAACGCCTGAAGCAATTCCTGGCCGCCTTTATTCCAATCATTAAGGTTAAAAGCGCCAAAAGCAATGATTTTTCTTTGCCGGTTATTTTCTTTAGCATTCGGGGAAAATACGTCCAAGTCAATTCCGTTATGGATAAGTTGAATATGTTTGTTTCCCATAATCCGGCTTTCCGCGGCCTCTTCGCCAATCCACGAGCTTGGAGCGACAATATTGAAATTAAGATTTTTCCAATATTTCATTTTCTGTCTCCAAACATAACGGTTTGCGTCCCAAAGCGAACTTTTGGCATATCCATTTTTATAACGTTTGTCAGTAAAGAAATGATGGTGTTCGGCTCCGCAAATCGCCCATGCATCGTGTAAAATCCAAACCATGGGAACTTTAACCTGAGCTATTTCTTTTATGCTCACCATGCAACCATTTATCCAATGCAAATTCACTATATCAGGTTTTATAAAATTAATTTTATCAAAAAGCCCCGAACTAAAAATATTCAGCGAATGCGGAAATTTGTGTTTACGGCGCAGATTAATGCAAATAAGACTCTCAAGTTTTTGTTTAAATTGGATTGATTTTAATTGTCCTGGAGAAAATGCGCTCATTATAGAATCATCATTGTTTTTTTTGTCAGCGACCAACATCACAGAGTCCTGACCCGCGTCAAGAAGCCCGTGATGCAAACGGTATACCGCTTTAGCAGCTCCGCCTTGTATATCGTAATAATTGACATGGAGTATCTTCATAAATATTTAAACCTGAATACCTGCTTTTTAAATTCATCAATATCCCAGTTTCTAACTAAACTGCGCGGTATTTGATATGGAGCAGTCCATGAATGAGTTTGACCAGGGAAATTAGCCGCGGCCTTATTAATATTGGCCAGTTTACAGATTTTCATAGTTATATCTGAAAAATCATCAAGGTTTCCGAAAGGATACGAAAAAGTATCTACAGGATTCCCTAATATTGCTTCCAGTTCAGCTTTTCCTGTATTTATCTCATATTCCTGATCTGATTGCGGTAATTCTGCAAGCCGAGGATGATTGACGGTGTGAGAGCCGATAGTAACTAACTCATTTTCACTCAATTGCTTTAACTCCTCTATAGTCAACGGACGATATTGTGTCCTTGTGTTTAATTCAACTTGGGCTTGTTTTACCAACTGACCAATGAACTTTCTCCGTTCCTGCACGGAAAAGCTTTTCAGGGCTAACTGTATTTGAACAACAGCTTCCTCCTTAGGAACGGTTGGAGGAATTGACAAGTTCAATTTGTCGAATTTTATTTTTGTCTTTGAGAGTATTTGTTCGATTTGATCCCACCAGAATTCTCCACCGCTCTGGATATTTCCGGAAGCAATAAAAAAAGTTGCCGGGACCGAATATTTATTCAGGACAGGCAAAGCGTTATGCAAATTATCGGCATATCCGTCATCAAAAGTAATACAAAAAGAGGTCTTTTTAGCTTTTCCCCAGTCATCCTCAAAACGTAAAACGGGATAATTTCTATTCAAAAAATCAATTTGAGCATCAAAATTTTCCGGTGATACCGCCAGTTGCTGATAGTCATTTTTTATCTCGCAGACCCGATGATAGAGCAAAACGATGACTGGAGCCTCCACGCAATTCCCCAAAATATTCAGAGTAAATTGTTTAAAACGTTTTATCTTGTGAAAGATTTTCATTTTTCCGCTTTGAACGCAATTATTAATTGGTAATTTTCGTCATTAATATCCAGCAATGATTTATTCGGCAAGTCTTCAATAACAACACCGTCAAGAAAAGCTTTTGCAGCCAGGATATTACCAAAAGTTTCCATTTCTATTTTTGAGAATTCCGCTTCCAAAAGTTTTTTTACCGATAAATCAGTAAAACGCCAGTAATCTCCCCATCTATCCATATCAAAACGGCTTATTTGACTTATTCCGGCAACAGTCCCAAGCATAACTCCACCTGGCTTTAACAGTTTACAGGCTCCTTTTACCGCCGCCTGTACATCAAATATAAAATTAAAGGTCTGGGTACAGATAAAGCAGTCTATTCGGGCATCAGGCAGGGTCGAAGAATCTGTAAGGTCCCCTACTATAGTTGCTTCGGGATTATCCGATGCGGCATGTAAAACTTCAAAGCCAATGACACCGGAGTCAAGCTTTCTTGAATAAACACTTTCGGCAATTTCAAGAACAGTCCCTTTTATATAATGTTTATTTTTTTCTAGAAACTGCTCTATATAGTAACGGTCCACGGGAGTTCCGCGTTCGGTTCCCATAAAAGCGCTTATCGGTCCAGTCCGTAAAGCGTCTTCGAATAAAACAGGAGTTTTTCGTCTAAATAAATATTTTTTCAGTTTATTCAACATCTATTTTTTCCCAAAAATATTTAACTGCATATTAAAAGCGCCATGATGACATTCATAAATGTAAGGACTGGATGGCGGGTTTACACTTTGTATATTTATTGTAAAACCGGCATTTATTAAAACTGCCAGAATTTTATCTAAATTTTGTTTTTCCCCTTCGATTGAATGATATTCAAC
This sequence comes from Victivallaceae bacterium, assembly GCA_041668685.1. Classification (GTDB taxonomy): domain Bacteria; phylum Verrucomicrobiota; class Lentisphaeria; order Victivallales; family Victivallaceae; genus JAHOYW01. The sequence continues at coordinate 5,388 of JBAYCO010000215.1, forward strand.
AAAAATCTGCCGTACATTATCCAATAATCCGGAACATTCCGGAACAACTTGATGTTCAGCGCCTTCTATATCAATTTTTAAAAGATCTATTTTCGAATGTTTTTTAACTATCTCCTTCACATCAATCGCATCAACTTCTATAGTTCCGGAATTAGTTTTTTGAGGACTTTCTATTCTGCCGCCATCCGCTTTTTCACTGAAAAAAGCAAGCTTTGTATTTTGAATCCAGACAGCTTTGTTTTCTATTACAACATCTTCCGCCAAATTATTTTCAAGGTTCTGTTTCAAACAGGCAAATATGTATGGATCGGCTTCATAGCCGGTTATTTGCGCTTTAGGGTATATTTTCTTAAAATAAAGAATGCTTAAACCGATATTAGCTCCGATATCTATAATGATCGGATTGTCCTTATTGGATTCGAATTTGTAAATATTGTCCACAAACAGTTCGTGATATGAATACAGAAAAGAAGGCAAGTCCGGGACAATCAATTTCAACTTTCCCGCCCTCAGAAGCTTTTCTGAAAATCGTGGCAGTTTTTCATATAAGGTCAATAAACGGCAATAATCCCGGTAATCAGAATCCTTGATCAGCCTAATCCCGTGTATGATGCCTTCTTTAAAGAATCTTTTAAATATTCCTGCCATAAAGTAAACTCATTTTATTTTTGATTTTTTTCATAAATGTCATTTTTATTGTCCTAAAATATTTTGCGAAATGATGTCTGCATAATGTTGATTCCACAATATCCATACTGTTTAACTGTATATTTTCTGAACTTAATTCCGTGTCAAATTCCGGTTGCTTACTGCAATGACTGCCGGAATTATCCATGCCTATATTCAGCACCAAGGATTTCCCCGGCCACAAGGTTAACTTATTTTGCAGAAAAGCCGAAGCATACCATCGGATTGCCCAGGAATCAACCTTACCCTTTATCTGGTCTTTCAACATTTTATAAAACGGAAAAGAATTGTCAAAATTGAAACGTTTTTTCTGTGTACTGGTTTTGAATTTATCCAGAAGTTTTTCCCCATTCGGTTCAAACAAATCCCAGCCGCGCTTCCATGTGGCCCATCCCCAACAACCCGGATTGCAGAGAAAGAAGGTTTCCGGCAACTTTTCCTTTACTGGATAGACATAACCGTGAATACTGATTATTTTGTCTTCATTCTCATACATGTCTAACGCGTCATTCATGTATCTGAGGAAATACGGGGACGCCACCATATCATCTTCAAGGACAATTATTTTGCCGTATTTGCTTACGACCTCAGTCACGCCCGCAATAATTGAATTAGCCAATCCTTGATTACTCTCTTTTTCGTTGATCTTTATGCTCTTGAACCCGGTGACGGAATGGATATATTCCCGTACTTGCCGAACCGCTCCGGTGTTTTTATCAGACTTTGGCCCGTCTGCAAAGATAAGCAAATCACTCTCATTTGCCAGTTCATTAGCCAGCAAAGCTTCCACCGTTTGCCGCGTATGTTGTGGACGGTTGTAAACAAATAAAGCTATCGGGGCGTTAATTCTT
>JBAYCO010000216.1:0-6878 GCA_041668685.1 Victivallaceae bacterium
CGTACCCCGGCGGATATCATCGGTCATGATATAAAATATGTCAATACCCGGCTCCGGGAAGGGCATTACTTTTTCTCCGATATCAAAAAAGAAGGCATCCTGCTTTACGATTCCGGCAAATGCAAGCTCGAAAGAAGGCGCAGGATCGACCCGGCCCGGCGACTGGAAATAGCAACGGAAGATTTTGCACAATGGTTTGAAAGCGCTAATGAATTTCTCGATACGACTTTTGATGATGTAAAAAAGAAAAGGTACAAAAAAGCCGCGTTTGAACTTCACCAGGCGACGGAGCGTTTTTATAAAGCCGCGATATTGACCCATACCGGCTACAGCCCCAGAACCCATGATATTGAAAAGCTGGGACAGGCAATCGCCCGTGATTGTCCCGAATTCCTGAAAATTTTTCCGCAGAAAACCCAAAAGGAACAAGACCTGTTCCAGAAACTCAAAAAAGCCTATGTTGACGCCCGTTACAAAAAAGATTACAGCATTGCGAAAGACGAGCTTGCCCGGCTGGCGGAGCGCGTTGAAAAGCTCCGCGACTTAGTCGAAGAAACCTGCCGGAATATAATAAAAGATTTAAGTTCCGAGGTTCAAGCGGAAACCAAAAAACATGTATGAAGAACTGTTAATTGAGGAACAGGGGTTTTCCTGGTCATTGAGCCGGGAAAGCCTTTTTGCTTTTTGTCCCCGCGCTTATTTCTATCATTATTACGGTTCGCGGGGCGGTTTCGAACAATTTTCCGGCGCGGAACTGCTTTACCAACTGAAGCATATTCAATCTTTAAATTTATGGCTGAACTCCATTTGTACTGCCGTTCTCAGGGAATTTTTTTATGAAAACCCTGAAAATTTCAATATCCGTCGAGCTGCCGGACGTTATTTCCATGACGGTATGCGTTCGGTTTCACTCCGGGAGTGGCGCGATGACCCCCGGCGCCTGAACCTTTTCGAAGCTTGTTACGGAGAGGCCGGAATAAGTGAACTGGAGGAGTCCGGCGCGGAACTTCTGGCAAAATACATTGACAGCCTGACGGAAAGCGGGGTGACGGATTATTTAGCCGGGATACCGTACCTGAAACGGAAAATTTTTTCATTTCCCGTATCCGCGGATATTGACGGCCTCAAAGTCTGGCTTTCTCCGGCGCTGGTTTGGGAGGAGGACGGTTTTCTGAAATTCCTTACCTTGAGCGGTGTTACGCCTGATGAACGGAAAATGCGTTATGCCGGAACCCTGCATAAGATTTATGCGCGTAATGTTATGCGAATAGAACCGGAGCATGTCGTAACGTTGAACTTTGCTTTGTCTTCCGGTGAAACCCGCACGGTTTCCGATGAAGAAATAAATATCGGTGAATTTATCAGTCATATCCAGAACAGCTCATCCGAAATGCTTGGCTTGCTGACAGAAGACAGCGCTTTTGAGGGAAACTTCGTTAAAAACAGCGAAAATTGTTCCAAATGCAGATTCAAGAAATATTGTGAAAGCAGACAATAAAAAACAGCATTTTTAAACTACCTGAAATACCGTATAGAGTATATATCGGGGAAATGATCAGGTAGTTTCTTTGTCTTTTTTTCCATTGGGAATATTTTGGAGGATATTATATAGAGGGCGGTTAACATAATAATTGTTTTTGCCGATTTTATTTTTTTCAACAATTCCTGAACTTGCCAGCTCATTCAGATACTTCATAGCGGTAATGCGCGATACCCCCAAGTCATTCCGGACAAATTCAATTTTGGTATAAGGATGGCTGAAAAGGTTGTTCAGCAGTTCATGGCTGTAGATTTTCGGGTGTTCTTTTTTGAGTTGGGATTTGCAAACCTGCATTAATACCTTGATGTCTTTAATAAGCCATATCGTCAGTTTGGAAGTTTGCTCGATGCCGTCGAGCATATATAATATCCATTGTTCCCACGCCCTGTCGGTATGGACTTTATTTAACAAAGTATAATATTCTGATTTATTGTGAGTGATGTAACGGCTCAAATACAATATCGGTAAATTTTGCAGTCCCTTGATAATCAGATAAAGGATGTTGATTATTCTGCCGGTTCGACCATTGCCGTCATAAAACGGGTGAATGCTTTCAAAGCGATGATGGATTACCGCCAGCTTTATCAACGGATCGACATTTGAGAGCAAATCGTCATTGATATAACGCTCAAGATTAGCCATCAGTGATATTATTTCATTATAATCTTGAGGCGGCGTATAAACCGTTTCTTCCGTAGCTTGATTTTTTATGGCCGTTCCGGGAAGTTTTCTGAATCCGGCGTCGTTATGCTCAAGTTCTTGATGAATTTCCAGAATATCTTTTGTGGTCAGCAAATTGTGTCTGCTGATCAGGGAAAACCCTTTCTTTACCGCTTGCGCATAATAGCTGACCTCTTTGCTGGCCGGATTTTTGACTGCGTTTGTAAACAATTCCTCTTTGTAAAGTTCATCGTGTGTGGTAATGATATTTTCGATTTCAGAGCTGTCCTTTGCTTCCTGAAGTGCCAAAGTGTTGATTAAAATGATTTTGTTGGAAATGGTTTCAGCAATGCCTTTAAGTTCCGCCAAATAACGATGCGCGGAAGCCAGTTTTTTAAGTACTGCCGGAGTTTCAAGCTCAACATCCAATGGTAATGGTTTTAAACTGGTATCCATAGCCATAATTCCTTAATTGTAAAAATAAATGAAAAACCTATACATTACACTGTCCATGTGTAAAGATAATGCGATTTTCTTTACTTTACAAACGGGATGTGTATAAAAAAATACATTTTCTTTACTTGTAGTTGGATTTTATTGAGTTGCGGTCCGGCCCTGCGGGCATTTAGACGTGCGTCTTCGGCAAAATGGAAAATCTGCATATCCTTCTGATTAAACGGGATATACGAGGATGGTTTATTTCAGGCTGGAAAAATAAATGGTGGAGCTGAAGGGACTCGAACCCTCGGCCTATACGTTGCGAACGTATCGCTCTAGCCAACTGAGCTACAGCCCCGTTCCGATAAATTTACAATATGAAAGTAATATTTCAATCTGAATTTAAGTTAAAATTTCAATAGTTTGCCGTTATTTTAGGAACGCTTTCCTTTGGCTCCGTAAAAGCAACTAAAAGACTTTTAAAATTCCTTTCGTAATTTCATTGATTTAAACATCTTTTTAATGTATCTTTAAATATAGAAAAGAATGCGTTAATATATTTCGGTGGGGGAATGATAATGACAGCGAAAAATAAAATTACCGGGAATTCCAGCAGCCGCCTGAACAAACTTCAGGAAGAATTAAAACAGGTATCGGAAGCCCTCCGCCAGAGCGAAAACTTGTTTCAAGCCCTTATAAAAAACATTCCGGGAGTCGTTTATCTCTGTAATTGCGATAAATACTGGACTATGCATTACATTGTCAAGGAAATAGAAAAAGTTACCGGTTATCCGGCCTCGGATTTTATTAATAACAATGTCCGCAGCTTCGCGAGCATAATCCATCCTGACGACCGCGCCCTTGTTGAGGAGCTTGTCGAAAAGGCGATTAGCGAGAATAAACCGTATGAACTGGAGTACCGGATAGTACGCAAGGATGGGGAAATTATCTGGTTTCACGAAAAAGGGCAGAAAGTCCACAGTGAAAATGGCAATATCTGGCTCAACGGGATTATGTCTGATATTACAAAGTATAAACAGAACCTCATGGCATTGGATATTGCGGCGGAGGAATGGAAAACTACCTTTGACTCCATCCCTAACGCCGTTTTCCTTCTGGACAAAGAAGGCCGAATCGTAAAATGCAACCGGGCTGTTGAAAAGTTATTGAAACAGAAAAAAAACGCTCTTATCGGTCAGGAATATTGTGAGGTTATCTGTGCCTGTGGTCGGTTAACGGGGAAAAAACCGTTTGAAAAAATGCTGAAATCCGGGCGCCGGGAAAAGACAATATGTTTATTTAATGACAGAATTGTTGAAATTACGGTTTCTCCTGTCGTTAATTCCCGGCGCGAGGTTTACGGTTTCGTGATTTTGTTTGTCGATATTACCAAGCTCAAGAATGCAGAAGAACAATTGAAAAACAAAAATAAACAACTGCGGAGCATTTTTCACACGGCTCCAATAGGAATAGGTGTTGTTTCCCGCAAAGCGTTTGTCGAAGTAAACGAACAAATGTGTGAAATAACCGGTTACGGCCAGAAAGAACTTCTCGGAAAAAGTCCGAGTTTACTGCATGATGACGTCAAAGAATTCGAACGGGTTCATGCTGTTGCCCTGAGCCCAAGGGGGAGTAAAGTCGCAGTCACCAGAACTCAACTAACCAGGAAAGATGGTCGAAAAGTTGATGTTCTGCTGCATTTTTCCTCCCTGAATTCCAAAACAAACAGTTTCACGTTCACGATGACCGATCTCTCAGAAAACAAATAGCTTTAATCTCCGCAAATTTATTTGAAAATCCGGATTTGTCTGTCACTATAACTAGTGTTAAGTCAAGCGTCAGTTGCCCCATGGAGCCGTGGCTACATCGGGAAACGCAGGTATACTGTTTAAGGTTGATTTTTTTACTTTTGCCTGACATTTACTACGGCCTCAAGTAGCGCCGTGTCTCGATGAGACCGGCGAAATGAAACGTTACCGGGCCGTATAATGTCGCTCATTGCCGCTTTCATCGAAAGACGGCCTACTTGGCGGCAATATAAATGTTGATTAACAAAGTATAAAAGATAAATGATGCAGCCGCCCCTGTCCCCAGGGGCGTAAGCGACATTAGAGGTTTGACTTAACACTAGAACGAACTTATAGAAGTTTAACAGAGGTTATTATGTCCGGAACAGATATTTTGCTGATCGATGCTTATTCTCAAATATTCCGCTGTTTTTATGCTATTCGCGTTTTGTCCAATTCCAAAGGACAGCCGACTAATGCAATTTTCGCTTTTACCAAACTGCTGCTTAAAATACATTCCGATTATCCCAGCGTTTACGGCGCCTTTATCCTTGATTGCGGCAAACCGGCGTTTCGCCTGGCGCTCGCTCCCGATTACAAGGCCAACCGCCCTCCCATGCCGGATGAATTGCGTGAACAGATCCCGGTCATAGAGGAAATCGCCCGCGCTTTCGGTTGGCCGATGATTGTCCGGGAAGGCTATGAAGCCGACGACCTGCTTGCCGCCATCGCCGCGGAGTTCGATGACAAAACCGTTAAATTCATCAGTTCGGACAAAGACCTCGCGCAGATCATAGACGAGCGGGTCGAAATGCTTGTCCCGGCGTTCAAGGGCGGCGGTTTTATGGTTCGCGGCCGCAGGGAAGCCATTGAGAAGTTTAATGTCACGCCGGAACAGATGGTCGACTATTTGGCTTTGATCGGGGACAGTTCGGATAATATTCCCGGTTTGCCGGGGGTGGGGCCGAAAACAGCGGCGGCGTTGATTAACGAGCACGGTTCCATTGCGAATATGCTGGCAGCCCCGGAAGCGATAAGCAACCCTAAATTGCGGCAGAAAATAGTGGAAAACTCTGAACTTCTTGAAAAAAACATCAAGCTTATCACCCTGAAAACCGATGTCCCGGACAAACCCTGGGAATCATTGGATTCGCTGGCGCGCCGAGTCCCGGACTGGGACAAGATTAGAAAAATCTGTGAGGATATGGAGCTGAAAAGCATTATCCCTGAATTGCCCGAAAACGGCGGAACCGGTGATTTGTTTTCGCAGGCTCCGGCCGTATCGGAAAGCGTCCGCCGGAAACCGGACAGGCCGGAAAAATTCGCGCCGGATCTTTTCGGGGGAAACTGACGCGATACCGCATTTTCTTTGACTGGGAAACGGTTTTGTTTGGGTTTGCCGGATTGACATTTTCAGATTAATCATTATAATATACATTCATTTTTAGAAACAAATTGAGTTTGCAAAATATGAAAACAGACTTTTTACCTGCCGGAAAACTTATCAAAAACGAGTCTGGTAAGATACTGAAAGGTTATCATCCTTTTTATTATCAGACGAAGAACGGACAAAAGCTTAACTGTCGTCTTTATACGCCTCCCAATAACGGCGAAAAACAAAAATATCCGCTGGTCGTGCATTTTCACGGGGCGGGCAGCCGGGGTGACAACAACAGCAGTCAACTGCGTTTTTCGCAAAAGCTCACCAATAAGGAAAATGCCGTAAAATACCCTTGTTTCTTATTTGCCCCGCAATGTCCGGCCGATAAGAAATGGGTGGATATCGACTGGGGGGAACTTGCCCACGAAATACCGTCTGAACCGAGTTCGCAAATGGCAATGGCAATGGCGGCGATTGATGAAATTATAAAAAAATATCCCGTAGATACCACGCGGATTTATGTTTACGGCCAGTCGATGGGCGCTTTTGCCACTTGGGACATTCTTTGCCGGCGTCCGGATATGTTTGCGGCGGCGGTTTCGGTTTGCGGCGGCGGAGACGAAAACTGCGCGCCGCGGATTGCGCATGTTCCCGTTCGGATTATTCATGGCGCGCTTGATCCTGTCGTCAAGGTTGAGCGCTCGCAAAATATGTTTGCCGCTCTTAAAAAAGCCGGCGGCAGCCCTGGATATACGGAATATCCCAAAGTAAGGCATAATGCCTGGAGTTATTCTTATACGCCTAAACTGTTTGCATGGATGTTTTCACAGAAGAAGGGTAAAAAGAAGAACGCCGCCGGTCGATAATTTTATTGAAAAAACACGGTCTGGTGCTATTTTTATTGCTTTTAACCTGTTATACTGTTTTAGGTTGGATTTTAAACTTTTACCTTGAACTTGACTGCGGCTCCAAGTAGCGCCGCGTCTCGATGAGACCGGCGGCATAAAACGTTGACAGGCCGTATAATGTTGCTCTTTGCCGCTTTCATCGAAAGCCGGCCTACTCGGTTGCA
>JBAYCO010000217.1:0-6875 GCA_041668685.1 Victivallaceae bacterium
GAGAAAATTTGAGACGAATTACTTATTCAAAATGACGTGTTCAAAATAGTTTTAATGGGTATGGATATTAAGACAAAAAAACGGAATCTCAGATTGAAATTTCTTTGTATAGGAACTTTTAGTTTAATTTTAGGATTTATTATTAGCCTTAAATTTCATGAAGAAATGGATGCTTTCATATATTTTGGGGTTTTATCCTTTGCGGTTGCTTTGGCAGTTCCTTATATTATAATTTTTCTTTGCGCTGGAGGTATGATCGCAAAACTGGTTTATTCCAATAAAAAATTCTTATCCGCTAAATGTCAAAGAGAGAATAAATGAAAACAAAGTATAAAAAATTAATTATTACTTCATGTTTTGTTGGGTGGGGAATGCTTTGGTTGATTATCGCTGCCGTTAATTTCAATTTTTTAAACTATGAAAATGGAACTCTAACTATCTTGGGTTATATTTGTTTTTATTCGATTATTCTTGCACGTTTTATAGCAGGAGTATTTGACCAAATTTTTAATCTAAATGCAAATATACTTATCTTGATATTTGTTTTTCAATTTTTTATTTACGCTTTTATAGGCTGGGGAATTGCAAGACTGGTTTATCATAATCGTAAATTTGATTCGTAACCAAGCATCCAAATCACCATTATGGGAAGGTTCAAGCTGGAAATATGAGTAGTAAATTATTTTTTGTATGGAGCATCCAGCCAGCTAACAGTCTGGCAGAGGAGCAAAAAATAAGTTTATTACAGTAAGGTTTAGAATAATTTTGTTGATTAGTTACTCCGCTGATGAAAAGTTAGGTATATCTTAGAATTCTCCCCTACTGATTGATTCAAGTTGATCGATCAGGTCGTGGATAACCGCAAATTCTATTTCACGTCCTTCCGAGTCCAACTTTGCCTTGAACGGATATAGTTCATAAACCAATAGGTTGTCGACTTCCTGCATGATTTTATTCCGAACTCTTTCCGAAAGATTTTTGACTTTGCTGCGTGCTATGATTTTTTCCGCTTTTTCCACGATGTCGCAATGCTCCGGATCGTCGCTGCCGTACCGTTTCACAATAGCGTCGGCAAGGTATTCAAGGCGAAACTCATCCAGTTCTGCTAGAAAAAGGAAAAAATAGTCATGGAACCGACGAAACTTGTTATTCAGGTAATTGACTGATCCGGGTAGGGTGAAATCCGGAAAAAGTTCCCGGTGAAATTCTTTAAACGTAACGTTGGTATGGAAGTGGAGCAGATTTTTCAAGGTTTGTTTGTGCATGGGGTTTCCTCTTGTTTGGTTTTGAAATTTGGCGCGGTCACATTTTTGTGCCGCGCCAAATTTTGAGAAAAGAGATTTTCTTCAACTATAGAGATACCTTATTCTTGCTGTGTTTCTTCCTGCCAGCATAAAATGTAACAGTATCCATAAGATTTTCTGCAGGAAGCCCGTACATGAAAAATCCCGTTATAATATTCGAATACTTCCTCAGAATCATCGCGCCAGGATTGATCGACGATGTGTTTTCGGAGTTTTGGCAGAGCGGTTTCGTTGATCCAGTTGATGAATGTTTTTTTGCCGGATTCCGGCATTTCCGGAGCAGCAAAATCTTGACGGTCTGCCAGCAAATCGAGAACTTGCCTTTCTAAGATGGCACGAGCTCCCCAGGCGGCGCAAGCATTTTCCGGGATTGGATTCAGTCCCCATTGCAATTTGATACTCATACGGCTTTTTCCTTTTTGGTTTCGATTTCATTAAAAAGTTCAGTGATAAAATCACGTAGCGGACGAATGAATTCATTATAACATACATGAAGCGGTTCGGTTTCGAGGAATCGGCACCAACATTCGCTTTCAAACAGCCATTTTCCGACTTCATAGTGGATATTGTGCCCGTCGTCGAATGTATCCACATATCGGTGGTGATAGAGTTCACCTTCGACGAACATATTGTCATCATCTTTATCTCCGAAAAAGAAGTACCAAATGGCATCAATAGCCAGCTTAAGATATCCATTCTGATCCGGCAGGGTACTGATTTGCCGGAGTTTTTGTTTGGGTTTGTCTCGGAATGCATCTACCGGTTCCGGTTTGGGAAGTCGCTGTTCCTGAATTTCTTGCCGCGTCAGGGGGCGAAAATATCCGGGAACATTCGGATCGAACATTAGTTCATGGTAACGGATGATTCTAGTCATTTGAGGTCTCCATAGCTTTATTTTCCATATAATCTTCGTAAACAAAACCAGCCCAGCCTGTGCTTCCGTACAGACAAGTCCGATTAGACTGCTTATGTTAATTTAAGCGTTTAATACTTTTTCCTGCAGTTTGATTATTTTTCTTATGGAAGCTTCATCTTGTTCCGGAAGTTTAACAACAGTTCCAGTAACGTTAGAAAGGTAAATTGCGTCTTTCTTTATGACCATTAAATCGGCGTTGTCAAACTGCCAACGGGTTCTGTTGACTGCCCGTTCTATAGACAGGCATTCCTTGCTTTCGGGCAAGAAAATATCTTCCCACCAGTTACACAAAGCGTTGCGGAATTCTTCCTGCTGGGTTTCCCATGAATCACATTCGCCGTCGTTGTTCGGTTCCCAGAGCGAAACCAGACAATCCTCCAGATAATTGAGGGTATTGTTTATGTCCGCGCCGTTAGTTATCCAGATACGATCATCGTCACGAGACTCGAAATATCCGTACAGACTTTCATTGTCTTCCCCCAGCAAAACAGCCTGTTCCAATGAACGTATCAGTTCCGGTTCCCGGCCGGGTTGAACATATATTACTTCCAGGCTGTCTACCAGCCCCGGCTGTATGTCATTTTCTCTTGGCTGCAAAAAATTTAACGGAATGACCGAAACCTTCTCACTTTTCGTTATCCGCAGAGCCACATTATCCTCAGATAACTGCGTATAATCAGCATACCAGTTGTATCCTTCATATGGAAACAGGTAGCTGTTCAACACGTTATCCGCATCGTAAAATAATATGTCCAGGTTATGATTACCCGAATACCAGTATTTCTTCAAGCCTTTAGGAATTGCAGCTTCCTGGTTTATCTTTTTCGCTCCACCCAGTTGAAAATAGGTTTTATAGGGCAAATTGTGTCTGGCCAGGGTATTGACGTATTCCGCGAGTATATCCTTGATATTTTCCAGCAGTTGATAATATGCTTTATCTTCGACAATACTGTCACGCGCCGGCAAGGTCAGGTGGATTTTACTGTCTTTTTCCGGTAACATGATGAGCGTTAAACCGTTTTGTATCACCGTTTGGGCTAACGATTCGATATGCGAGTAAAGACGGAATGCGTGCCCGTGATAATTAAAATACAATGAATTATAAATCCGGGAAAAATTATCTACTTTTTGGAAAAACATTCTGACTCCGTTTATGGTCCTCTCAAGCAGCCGGGGATTGTTTTCTATATTGTTTGCCAGCTTCAATTTGTACTCTTCACTGACGGTTTGTTTGTTCCCGTCAATCAGCATAGTAAATGTTGAAGGTACAGGAAAATGTCCCGCCACATCCCAGTAATCATACAATCCTATTTCGATGCCGTTATGCAGACGGAACTCGACATTATGAGCGGGATTATTAAACTCTACCATGCCAACATGAAGTTTAGAATTTTCTTTAATCAGTTGTTTTTTTGTCGCTTTAACAATATAAGCTGAATTTTCGTCTTTTCTGGAAATCACCTCTACCGACTCAAACAGTGTCGATACGAAAAAGCCCATGCCGGCCGGGTCTTCGTTTTTGATTCCCTGTTTTTTCCAACCTGATGAACCAAAAGAAAATAATTTCCCGAAATCATCAAAGGCTTGTCCGTTATGAGCGATGGTTAGGGTTCCGTCAAGAAACGAAATATCGATTTTTGTCGCCTCGGCACGGCGCGCATTCTGCATCAATTCGCGTAAAATGCTTCTCGGCGTGCCGTCAAACATCCTGCTTACTCTGTTCAGTACTTCTGAACCGTTCACTCGTACCTGTATGTTCTTTTGCATTTCAAACACTTCCTTCATTAGTTTTTACTTAAAAACAAACAGCCCCGCTCACACTTCTGCATGAACGAGGCTAATCCAGTTATTTGGCGTTCTCTACCTTAAATTCTTGCTTTGCCCAATCGAGAGTATGCCGATTCCGGTAACTTTGCCAGGCTCCATTGCTCGGCGCCCAGCGGAAACCATTTTGCTTGAGTTTAGTTCGAACATCGGCATCCGGTTTTGCGTCAAAGAATATCTGAATCCTGTTATACGGCACGTTGTCCACGATGCTGCCGCCGTCAAATTCGATTTCCGGCAGTTCGCCGGTTTCTTCAACTTTCCGCGCTTCCGCCTGATAATGGGAAACTTGTTTGATTCGTTTCTTGATCCTGTTGATTTCGGCATTGTTGTTGCTTAACTCCCAGGTTTGGAAACCAGGTTTTTCGAAGGAATATTGTGGCGTCATCAGTTTTTCGACGGTTTCCGGCTGAAGCTGATACTTCTCGCAAACAAGTTTGATCTTTTCTTCTTTCGAAGTCCGGGCATTGCGGAGAATACAATTAATATTTTTCATCATATTCTGACGCTCGGTGAGATTTTTGAGCTTGGCTTCCAGTTTTTCGAGGGCCTGCGGGTCTTCTGTTTTGATCGGCATAGCGTGTTCTCCTGTATAGGATTTTTTCCCACGCTCAGCCGGAACTTCTTATAGTTCCTCTCAGCCGGCGCGGTCGCTTTCGACCGCCGCGCCGGAATACCCGAAAGAATAATATTTCCTTGCGATAAAATCCATCTACCATAAACAAATCGAAATTTTTGAAACTATTGGGTAAGTTACTAAGTACAAAAAACTTTTTGAGCTGATAAAGCAAATCAAACAGAAATTTTGAAGCAAATTTGTAACATACGAATAATGTTTTATATTTACCTATTAACAAAAAATGAGGTAGGATAGATGCTTAATAAATATTTGCTGATTTCAATAATAATATTTGGAATGACTTTCTTTTATGGATGTGGAGAAAGCAAGCTTGAGAAAGAAAAAAGAATAATTAGTAAAGGAATTGTAAAGAATTATCCCCAAACGACAATTGGCAGAGCCTTTGAAGCTGCATTTGATAATCCAAAGTGGACATGGCATGAAAAAAACGGTAAAACATATGTACGTTTCACAGGCAAGATAAGCAAAAAATTGCATGATTATGCTATGCTAAACTTCAAACAAAATGATTTCGACAATATTGATTTATTTTATGGTTTAGGCAAGCAAGCTTATGAAAAGTATTCTAAGAAAACAGAACAAATCAACTTGGAATATCAAACTAAGTATAATAAGATTGTTGGTAACCTTCTTGCTAAAAACTTGATTATTATTAAAAAAATTCAAAATTATGAAAAACAATTTAAAACTGTTTTAAGAAAACAATATGAGAAAATAAAAGCTAAGGTAGATAGAAAATATACATTCAAAAAAGCTCGTAAATTCGATATATATTCTATTAGAGAAAAGAGAAAAAAAGCTTATAAAGAAAAGCTTAATGCTATGCCGATATTTAGTTCTCTTACATATTCTGACACTTGGTTTATGAAAGATAAAACTTTACCTACATACAAGCTTGAACATCTTTTTTCTGAAGCAGAGGGTGATAAATGGAAGATTGGATTTAACGATGATTATGCCGTTTTCAAGCTTGTTAATAGTAATAAAGCCGAAGTAATTAAAGACATTAATAAAAATCCTGAATTAAAAAAAATAAAAACTGAAATTATTCAATGTTTAGCAAATGGTAAATGGATATACCTTATAGCACATGAACTGAAAAGTAGAGCTAATTACTTTGATTCTCTTGCAAATCTTGAATATTTAGAAACCCAAAACGAGACTTTTTATAAAAAAAACAATAATGAGATTTTATATAAGGAAGTAAAATACAGTCTTGATAATCTAAAATCCTTCGTTAAAGAAAGGAATACTGCTATTTCAGCCAGTTATAATGCGTGGAATGAATCTCTATCGAAAATTTCAGAAAAATACAAAGGAGAGTTCTGGAAACTGAATTCCGATGTAACTTTTGAATTTTTATTATATGCAGACCAAAAGACTTTTGAGGTTGTAAAAATTCATAATGACTCTTGGCATAAATCCAAACTCTTACCGATTACGATTCTGAATGTAATCTACTCATTATAGTAATATTGCAAGTTTTTACATCTGGTGTATTATGATCAATGCTCGTTTAAGATAAAATCAGTTTATCATGAACAGAGCGAAGTTTGACATTGGCTGTTATTGAGTTTATAAGGTATCCAATCCGACTACCACCCTATGAAATATCATAGATAGAAATTTTTCTCTTACACCTCTTGTATTCTAGAAAAATTGGTGTATTTTTCTAGAAATAACCTTGGATGTAAAAATGCATAAGTCTCTTAAAAACAAGATAATATCACGAATATACGGTCATGGTAGGGGTTGGGCATTCTCAGCAAATGATTTTCTTGAGGACTTCAAACGATCTGAGATTGATAACGCTCTTTCTGATTTACGGCAGGAAAATACTATACGCCGAGTCTGTCGCGGTATTTATGATTATCCTGTTTTCAGTAATCTTTTGAAAACAATTGCCGCACCTGATATTAATAGCGTTGCGGCTGCATTTGCCAGGAAATTTCGCTGGCAGGTTTATCCGACCGGGGATACAGCGTTAAACTATTTTGGTTTTTCCACACAAATGCCCGGACGCAATATTTATCTGTCGGATGGTCCTTCCCGCAAGTTTGATCTGGAAGGAGGGAGACTCGAATTCAAGCATTCTGCGCAACGGGAAATTGTTTTCAAGTATCCGGAAAGCGCACTTGTAGTTCAGGCAATCCGAGCACTGGGAGGTGAGCGGGTCAATCGTGAAATAGTA
>JBAYCO010000218.1:0-6870 GCA_041668685.1 Victivallaceae bacterium
CAGCGAACCCTGAGCCCATATGGATGTCCGAGTTCCATCATGGCAAGATGCAGCCGTACCAGCCCGGACAGGATCAGCGAGCCGGTCGCCCCGGCGCCGACCAGTTCGATACAAACCGGATGCGTGTGGAATTCAGGCGGAGTCAGATGTTTCATGAAAGAATGCTCCTTATGTCTAACGCAGTTGGAATGAGCTGTTTTGCAGGGAATGTCTTGATTTTCTTTTTGGCTGTTTGTTTTGCCATATTTTCCCAAAAACGGTCGAGTCCATGGTAATACCCGATTCGCTTGACCTGCTCACCGTACAGATGCGAAAAATGTCCCCGGAAAATGACGTTAAGAGCTTTTCCGGCGTATTCAACGATGTCATCTTCCGGGTTATTTGGAATGCCGTTCGGCAGACAGACCTTGTTATCGATGAAAATATTGGTGAACGGAGCCCGGCAGAGTTTAGTATCGAGTCCCGGCCTGGCGGAACTTTTAACCGCCCAGCAGTAAATTTCTTTCCGCGAGATTTTAAAGAGCAGATTCGGCCAGACTACGTTCTGTCCGGAAATTTGGTTCAGGAACCGCCGTTTCGGTTCGCTTTCCGGTACGTTGAAATAGATCGGCCGGATACGCGAACGTTCGAACCAGAGTACTCCCGTTCTCGAACAGGCAATGACCTGCGATGGTATCAGCCTCATCCTGATACGTTGACCGGGAGAATGAAACAGATCATCCAGTTCCACAACGTTTATGGCTTTGCCCTGCAGGAGCTGTTTATGCCGCACCTCGTGTAAAGTCGCCAGCGTCTTTTGCGACTGATCCTGATAGAACAGCAGCGCATGAGTCAGCGAAAAAGTCTGATTATGGTTTTGATATTGAACGTCAAGCATTTTCGGGATACTCCTTTTGGTATTGCAGCAGGAATTCCATGCAGGCTGAAAAAAAGCGCAGGACGCATTGGATTTCCGCCAGGATTTTACGCAACTGCGGGGTTCGGGTTGAGTCCAGAATCCAGTGCAGTCCGGAAAAATAATAGTCTTCGCCATATTGCATCAGGTCATCGCCGGCATGATTGAGAACATCACAGAAAAAATCATATGAGTTCCGGTCCAACGGCACAATACATCCCGGAAGATTTGTATTCGGAAATTCATAATGGCGTTTTTTTAATGCGAAATACGCTTGAAAAGTATCTTCCAGTCTGTGTAATTCATCTGGGATTGGCCCCTTATATTCGACATTGCGCAGTTCTCGCTTGAAAGTCCAGTCTGGCAGACAGGATTCGAACTGTTCGAAAGAAAATCCTATACATTCACTGACGTAGTCCCGGATTGAATCTTCAGTTTCATCATCCTCGCAGTTTGCAAGATATTCCTCATAGCGTTCATTAAAGACCATCTCCTCCGTGTCTTCACCGTACCAGCAAAAATACGAGTTCAGCTCGTACATGTTTTCCGGCGTTCCGATATTCAACGGGCAGATGCTCAAGAGGCGCAGCAGATGGCGTCCCAGTCCGGGAGATTGCTTCTCATAGGTTTCGAGAATTTCACCGAGCGGAAAATATTCGTTAAGGAAATTTCCCAGGCAGAAAGTGAAGGTAAGGGAGTGTTCCGGAGCGTTTTCCGCTGATTCCCAACAGGCATAGCGGTATTCTTCCAGAATGACCGAAATATCCAGTTCATCGCGAATCTGAGGCGGGAAAATACTTTGCATCCATTTATTAATGGCCTCGACCAGAAAGGTGCTGGGTGGCGTTCCGGGAGAATAAAGCCCGTCCAGCGGATAGATTGAATCCAATCCGGCAATGATCCGGGCAATTTCCCACTTGTTTATGTCCTGCTCGAACTTTTCCTGAACCGTTTTGAGTGACGGAACGGTCAGATAAGCGGGGGCAGCGCGTTTCCCGGTATGGTGGCGGGCCTGGTTTGTTTCAGGCTCCTGAATAAACGTTCCGAACATTCCATGTTCCTTTCATCGAAATCGGTCAAACTCAGTCGTTTCTCTTTTGTCTTTGCAAAGAAACGTTTTTTCCACTTCTGGCTGAGGTTGGACTTTTTCAATTGAAATCTCCGATTTGTACTTCTACCTGGTAATTTTGGGTGCCGTCACTTCCGGCGCTTGGGCCTTTGACTGTCGCATTGGTCAGTTCGGCGTGAAGGAGCGCATGGAATTCAATGACTTTTTCCGGGGGCATGGAAGGATCGGGATCGTCCAACTGCATACCGTTGTAATTGAAGGAGCGTTTCGGGGGGACTGCGTTTTCGTTGTTCATGATATGGTTCCTTTGTTAATGGTTAAAACCCGAAATCGAGTTCGGGCTGATCGTTTTCGTTCGTTTCGGCGGATGATACGGGCGTGTTTGGCGTTTCCGTCATTTTTGGTTTTGCCACTGTTTCCTGCCCTTGTTGGCTTTCGACTGCGGCGTTGAGTTTGGCTTCAATGGCCGCATTCCTGATTTTTTCGAGATAGCCGGGCAGACGAGCCGCGAAATCGGTATTGATGGCTTCCGGCATACCCTGGCAGATCAGCGGGTTATCTTTCCCGTTACTGACGCCGAGAATAAAATTGCCGTCCGGCTTCTTTTGTACCACTATCCGTACGCTTCCGCCCATGGCGGCCATCTGATAGACTGCTTCATTCATTCTGTTCCTCCCATTGGGTTATTTTTTGCTGTCGGCGCGTTCACTTTCGCTGACGCGCCGACAATGGATTAAAATCTTTAAACTTCAAAATACGCTAAAACGCAAAAATATTTGTAACATAAACATTGTGCATCTGAACTAAAATCGAAGCGAATGACGCTACGAAAAAATAAGCTTGACCGTTTTTCATGCGGCTTTTGCTTCCGGCATTTTAAATGGCAGCGATTCCAATGAAAAGGGAGGCAGAGCGTTCCAGAACCACAGCAGCGTCATGCGATCCGACATATCGTTGAGATGGTCAAGATAATTTTCGCGGACGTATTCCTGATAAAAATCATCCGTGTTCGGCAGATAGTTTTCTACCAACTGTCGGCGATCATGTTCTGAACAGTGTTTCCAGAATATGAGCTTTCGGCGGGAAAGTTTTTCATTGATTTCCGTTTCCCGCATTTTACGCTTCGCTTCGGCTTTTCGAGCAGCTTCCCGGCAACGTGCCTCCTCTCTTTCGGTTAATACTCTTTCGCCTACGGTCAGGGCTGTCGAATTCCACATGAACATGGCAAGCCAGTCGGCGCGTTTTTTTTGCGGCTTATGTTCTTTGACAAGCTCCAGAACGCCTGCCCAGCGCGCTGTAAGCTCCGAAAGCGGCGTACGGTTGAGATGGCTGGCAAACTCATCATACATAATGATTTTTTCGCATTCCATCGCTTTGTAAAGTTCCTGGCGGGTCATGATGCCTCCTTGGTTAAATGAAAAATTCCCCGGTTCACTCACTTGAGGAGCCGGGGAATTCTGAAAGATTTTTTTTAGGCGTGAAACGCCGTTATCTTGAAGTTGTTGAAAAATCAGCCGACTTCTTTTGCCCTCCGTCTGAGAAATTTGTTTATTTGCATTCGGAATTTTGGTCTTTTATTTTCGGGTATTTCGGATTCCCACATAGCGAGTTCTCGCGGAGTGCCGAATACCCAGGTTCTCAGAAAAGTTCCCCGGATTATTTCGAATGCGCCGTTTATCGCAGTCGGCATCGTGGCAAGACGGGAAAGCGTTGCATGTCTGCCCTGCTTGTCAGTATACTCCAGGAACGCAACGAAATCTTCAGACAGAGAACAGCCTTCATGATAGAGCTGATCGGCTATCCGGCCTTCTGAAGTGTCATTTTTCCGTTTTTCCAGCAGACGTTTTCGGAAAGTCGGCCAATATTCAATTTTGAAAACCATGGAAAAGTTTTCTTTGCAGAAACGGACAACATCCTGTTCCGAGGCTTCGAATATTTTTTCCGGAATCCCGTTCATATCGAGATCGACGAAAATCAGAGTGCCGCCGCGTTCCCGTTTCCTGCGGAACAGGATAAGGATTTGGAGCAGTAGTACCAGAATAATGACAATCAGCAAAGTCCCTCCGGGATGGTTGAACAGGACACTTCTTGGGGTTTGGTAGTCTTTGTATAAGATGATTCCGGTAATTATCATCAGATTCAGCGTCAAAGCACCCAGCAGAACGGATACGGTATCAACATGTTTTCTCATAGTAGAACTCCTATTTCCCGATGGAAAAATTTTTATTTTGAACTTGTTTTTGGGATACGGCGGAAATTTCCCGGTAGGGGAATGAAATTTCCGGCTTCTGAGTAATTTTCTGTTTACTTGATGGCTGTTTAAGGTCAGGAGCAGCACCGGATGTTTTTCCACGGATTTCATCAAGTTTTTTCAGTCTCAGCGTTTCCGCTTCGGCAAGTGAAGCGCAGATATTCCATTCGACGGCGGAACCGTCCCCGGCAATTTCGGAATGAGTTTTTTCAAACGGATCGACATGGACAATGGAGCCGATTTTAAGGCGTTCCAAGGAATCGGTTTCGATCCGCAGAGCGTATTTTACCGGGGGATTGGGCGTCTGGTGTTCGAAAAATCTCTGCCAGCTCCAGTGCGCGGCGTCGGCATCCTCGATAGAGGCGAAAACAAATGTTTCGATATGGCGTTCGCCGATATCATCGTAATAGATGTCGCTTCCCGGCGCGGCGGCGGACTCCTGTATTGGCCTCAGGTCATAACTGTTCCGGTCGGTTTCGACGGTAAAAGCATAGGAGATTTTTTTATCCGGTTCTGTTTGCGGAAAGTCGATATCGGCTTCTCCAGCCAGTCTCATGCGCCGAAGTTCGGGGTAGATTTCCGAAGCGTAAGAACAGGCGATTTCACGTCCGAGGTTTTCCGTGCCGAGTTCGATGACCGCGCGAAGAAAATGTCCGGGCGGCAGCAGGATTTTATTCGCGATATATTTTTTTGCCTGAATCACGCCGGTTTCCCCGGCTGCCATCAGGTATTCGATTTTTAATTTCTCCTCGTCGCTGTACCGGGTATTCCAGTAGTTTCCGTGTGGGTGTGAACCCAATTTTATCGGTTTGATCTTTTCCAGAAGCGCTTGTCTGAATTCTCCGGACGGGAAACCGTCGTGTCCGGATTGAAAGGCGCTTTGATGTTCGAGTTGTTTAAATAAGTTTTTGAGACGACTCATGCGTTCCTCCTGGTATTTGAAGATTGAAGCAGCGTAAACGCGATATTGCGGAGTGTCAGCGCGGTTTGATAATCCGGAAAAACCTGGGTATAGCAATCCCGATTCCGCTGTATTTTAAAATTGGATTTTTCCCGGTCGGAAACCGGAAAAATGTCTCCCAGTTCGATATTGCCCCTGGTATCATAATATTCTCGGAAACAAAATCTGCCTTTGGCCGGGATAAGAAGATTTTCCTGTCCTTTGTAGTTGACTAGGAAGCCCCATATTATATTCATCGGGACGAAAAGTTCATCGAGTAGCGTGGCGATTCCGCGCATTGCCGCCATGCCCGCTATTTTTGCCGCTTCCGTTTTGACGCCGCAACGGCTGCGCATTGCGATAATGCTTTTGCAATGCAACACGGCTCGTTTCTGGAAAAGGTCCTGATTGCAGCATTCTTCTGTGGTCAATTCGAGGTGAAACAGTGTCAGGAATAGTTCGAGATAGAAATTCCGCTTGGATTCGCTTCCGGCTTGGGTTATGATGTCGTAAGCATATTGGCGGATGCCGAGTTGCCGCAACGGAGTATTACCGAAAGCGGCTGCAAGCAGACTTAAGCGCCGGGAAACAATGGGAAAAACTTCTTCCGCTTCCTGGTGATTAATGGTTGGTTCAAGCGAAACACTCCATTTTTTCTGAAAAAGTTTCAGTTCCGTACAATAGTAACGTCCGTCCTGTTTCCATAGCGTGACGTATAGATTGTCCCATTGATTTTCCAGCGTCAGGATTTCACTGAGATTCCATTTAATTATAATAGCACGCAGATTCTCGTCCGGGGTTTCCCGATTGTGGCAGACCACATTGGTTTCCGGTAGAATTCCATACAGTTCGTCGAACTTCATCGAACAACAGCCTTGCGGTTCAGTTTGTTGCCGGGCGATTTTTTTCTGTATGGAATCAAGAAAATTTTCGATTTGAGATGACATGGCATAGCGGTTCATGATTTCGTTAAGGATTGGCATAAGACAAGCTCCTTTTCGGTTGAATTGGTTTGAAGTTGCAGTTGATTCGGGTTCTGGCAATTAACGTCGAGCCAGCCGCGTATCGGTTCGGAAGACTTCATCAGGACATTGTAAATAAGTTCCCTGACTTTACGTTCGATATTACTGCGGAGTTCACGGGCGCCGTTCCGGGTATTGTCGATGGAACGAAGCGTTTCCTCGACAACTTCCGACGTGAACCCGAAAATATCGATTCCGTGGGATTTCTTATATTGCGGTAAAAGTAGGGAATAGAACTTCCGGGCGATTTGCCTCAGATGTTCCGGCTTCAGCGGGTGGAAAATCAGGATTTCGTGGCCGAATTTTCCGAAACGGGCAACGAATTCCGGGCTGAAGCGTTCCTTGAGCTGCATTTCGAGGGTTTGCCGGAGCCGCCGTTCCGACAGGTGTCTGATATTCTGAAACACCTGGGCTCCGATATTCGAAGTTGCCACAATGAAAAAATTGCTCAGATCGTAAGTTTTATTATTGCTGAGTGTAATCCGGGCCGCATCGAGTTGCTGGAGCATGATTGTGAAAATTGCCGGATGTGATTTTTCAATTTCATCGTAAAGAATTATTCCCTCGGCGCAATTTTCGAGAAAAGCTCCCAAGCGTCCGGTGCTTTTGCCGCCAGGAGTTCCGATCAGGTTCATCAGGGCTTCCTCGCCGGCTTGCCGTGAGAACTCCGACATATCGAGCCGGAGAAAATTC
>JBAYCO010000219.1:0-6830 GCA_041668685.1 Victivallaceae bacterium
CAATATTTTTGATTTTAATATTTAAAGACATAGTGTAGGGACACGGATAAGCACGGATAAGCCAATTGAATTTTAACTTCGCCGGAGGATAAAAAACGCCATGGAAAAAGCGCGTTTGTTCATTGCGGTTGACATCCCGGACGAAATCCGGGAGAAGATATATCGTGTCTGTAACGACATTGGCAATGTGCGCTGGACGAAACAGGAACAATTGCATTTGACTTTGCGTTTCATAGGCGATGTCGACGTCGAAACGCTTCCTCAACTGTCAGAATCTCTGGGGAAACTGAAATTCCGGAAGTTCAATCTTACGCTATCGGGAACCGGGTTTTTCCGTCCGGGCGTTTTTTTTCTTGAGACAGTTGAATCTGCTGAGTTGCTTTCCCTGAAAAAACAAATCGACGATATCCTGCATAACACCCTGGAACTTGAACCCGAAGCCCGCAGCTTTATTCCGCACATCACTCTCGCCAGATTCAAAAATCGTCCTTCTGCCGGAAAATGCAGGAGTTTGACGGAGGCGTTCGAACCGCTTTTCCCATTGGATTTCAAAGTTGAGGAATTCGTCCTTTACCGCAGCAGGCTCAGTTCCGAAGGGGCTGTCCATACGCCGCTGAAAAAAATTACAACTCCTTAATTTTTTCCCTGGGATTTGCCGGGTTCGTCTACAGGAATGAATTTCAGCGGACGGTTATCCGCATCCGCCAGCCGCAGAAAGAAATTCCAGCTGTTTTCAACCGCAACGCTTTTTACGACAATCAGGTTATAGCCTTTTTTCAGCGTAATGTCCTTGATCACGTCCTGATCCCATTTACCTTCGCGCCTGAGGTGGTCATAAGCATGCACAAGCTGATGATTTATCCATATTTTCAGATAGCCGCTGCCGCCGGCGTAAAGGGTAAGTTTCGAAATATCTTCATTACATTCCAGATAAGTAACCGCATACGCAATCAGGTATTCTTTTTCGGTTTTGAAAAATTTCCTGAGATTGATCTCTCCGGGATTTTTCACGCCTTCGAACCGCGCCAATTGCCATTTCAGGGAACCGGCAGACTCTTCTCCGGTAAGTTTTTTTTCATTTTCCAGCAAAACTTCATGCAGGACGGATTTAATCTGGTTGTCCGCCATTTTTTCCGCTTTATAGGGAAACGGCCCCAAAATATTCCACCTGGTAATAAAATTAGCGTCAGCCAGAAAACCGTCACCGTCGATATAATTCAACACAACTTTATTTATGTTGCGGTATTTAGGGGGAACCGCAGGGCGAGATGCAGGCGGTTTGTTTTTTTCGCTTTTTTCCTTGTCTTTAGCGATGTATTTTTTCTCCACCTGCTTTTTCGGGGGCGGTTCAAAACGCTCGGCGGTATCTGAACTGCACCCGGAAAAAATGACTGCCAAAGCAATTACCGCAATGCAGGCAAAGAAGATTTCAATAAACGTTCGCATGATATTTCCTGTTTCAGTTAAGCGCTTTTTAAACTGACAATCGCAACAGCACTATACAAATAGTACGTTCAGTCGGAAATTGCTAACTGTGAATAGATTATTTTTTCATATTTATTAAAATTCGCAAATATCCCCAGAACAGCCGAATGAGTCGGCCAATTGCCTTGCAGGAAGAAAATCGAACGTAATGGCTCAGTCTTTTCCTGAGGCTGAATGTGCTGCTTTACGTGATAGTAGCACAACCGTCCCGGTTGTGTCGGTGGCCAGTTAACGTCTGTCCGTTCATGACTCAAGCTTGAGCTACTATTTAAACCTGCGAAAAGAGTAAGCCATTACAATCGAACCCAAACGTTTCCATTTTTTTTCAAATTAATAGTTGAAATAATTCCGGGGCAGTGTATTATATTAATATAAACCGGTTTATTTCGAAAAAAATAAAAAAACCGGTTAAAAAAACCAAAAAACCAAAGGTTGTTATCATGAGTAAGGTAATTAGTGTTGCTATCGGCGGTTTCGGGCGGAGCGGCTGCAACATTCACGCCAACTGGCTGAAAAACGATCCTGAAAAATTTAAAATTGTCGCGGTTGCCGACCAGATAGCCGAACGCCGCCAGGATGCGGTGGAAATGTTCGGATGTGAAGTTTTTAATGACTACAAAGACATGCTCAATAATGTAAAATGCGATTTGTTCGTCAATGCGACTCCGAGCCGTCTCCATGTTGAAGCTACCCTGATGGGGTTTGAAAAAGGCTTCAACGTCCTGACTGAAAAGCCTTCGGCCACCAACCTGGCGGATTTTGACAGAATCGTCGCTGCGTCCAAGAAAGCCGGAAAACTGCTTTATCCTTTCCAGAACTCACGTTTTTACCCGTTTTTCCAGAAGATCCAGGAAATTATCAAATCCGGGGTTTTGGGAGAACTGGTTTATATCCGCAGCAACTGGAGCGGTTTTTCCCGTCGCTGGGACTGGCAGACTTTACAGGATGAACTTGGCGGCAATCTGCTGAATACCGGACCGCATCCGGTTGACCAGGCGATTATGCTTTTCGGAGATGAATATCCTGAAGTATTCTGCCGTATGTTTGCCGATCACCCGTCCGGCGGGGATGCCGAAAACTTCTGCATAACCACGCTTTACGGCAAAGGCCGTCCGACTATTGAAGTCGTCTTGAACTCATTCCAAGCTTATCCTCAAGGCGACATGTACAATATCAGCGGCACCTGCGGTGGTCTGACCGGTGGTCCGTCCGGACTGAAATGGAAATATTTTAAACCGGAAGACAACCCGGCTCCGGCCTTATGGGAAAACTGGTCTGAAAACCGCACGTATTGCAGCGAAACCCTTTCATGGCATGAGGAAAGCTGGGAATACAATGACAAAAACAGCAATGAAACCGGATTCAGCGGTATGGTGCGTTCGCTGTACAATAATCTCTATGACGTTATGGCTAACGGCGCCGAACAAATCATCAAAATAGAGCAGGTTCGCCGCCAAATCCATGTCATGGAACAGTCACACCTGCAAAATCCGCTGCCGAAACGCAAATAAATTATTTCTCGTTATTTCTCGATACGGCCTGGGCGCTACATCAACGGCGTCCCGGCCGTATCGTCTTTCTTTACGTTTCGACTTTGACTTCAAAACTTTGCGGCTGTATATTCCGGGATTGCAAATCATCATTTTACAGAGACTATTATAATGAAAGATTCGATCCGGGAAATAATAATAAAGATGGGCGAAGACCCGACCCGCCAGGGATTAATCGATACTCCGAAACGGGTCATGAAGAGCATGGAGTTCCTGACTCGCGGCTACAGGGAGAACCTTGAGGATATAGTTAACGGCGCTTTGTTCGATGCCGAATCCGATGACATGGTTATCCTGAAGAACGTTGAGTTTTACAGTATGTGCGAACACCATATGCTGCCGTTCCTGGGCAAATGCCATATCGGCTACATACCCCGCAAAAAAATCCTCGGAGTCAGCAAACTGGCGAGAATCGTCGATATGTTTTCGCGCCGTTTGCAGATACAGGAACGTCTGACCCGGCAGATCGCCGAAGCTATTCACAAAACTCTGGACGCCAAAGGGGTCGGGGTCGTCATGGAAGCTCAGCATTTATGCATGGTCATGCGGGGCGTTGAGAAACAGCATTCGATAATGACCACGTCCCGGATGCTTGGTTCTTTCCGGGCCGAAGGCAATACCCGTAACGAGTTCCTCAAACTGATTAACTGACGGAATATTTTATGCGCGCTTTAATTCAGAGGGTCAGCAGCGGTTCCGTCAAAATATCCGGCAGAACTGCCGGAAAGATCGGCCGGGGACTGGTTATTCTGCTTGGAATTACGCATAAAGATACGGAAGCTGAGGTAAAATATCTTGCTGAAAAATGCGTTAATCTGCGGATATTCTGTGACGAAGCCGGAAAAATGAACCGTTCGCTGCACGATATCAAAGGAGAAGCCCTGATCATTTCGCAGTTTACTTTGTACGGGGACGCCGCCAAGGGGCGTCGGCCCGGCTTCAGCGAAGCGGCGCGCCCGGAACACGCAATTCCTCTCTATGAAAGTTTTATCAAAGCGGTGCAAAATTGTAATATTAAAGTCGCCACAGGCGAATTCGGAGCTTCCATGCTCGTTGACATAAAAAATGACGGCCCCGTAACCCTGATGCTGGAATCAAAATAAATTATGGCGAATAAAAAAAATATAGTAATTCTCGGCTCAACCGGCTCGATCGGCACGAATGCGGTAAAGCTCGCGCTTGAACACCGGGATTTGTTCAATGTCGTCGGTTTGGTTGCCCG
The DNA here is from genome assembly GCA_041668685.1 of Victivallaceae bacterium. Lineage (GTDB taxonomy): Bacteria > Verrucomicrobiota > Lentisphaeria > Victivallales > Victivallaceae > JAHOYW01. Next base: position 4,258 of record JBAYCO010000219.1, read on the forward strand.
CAACAGTATAGATGTTCTCGCCGGGCAGGGCCGGAGTTTGAACTGCCAAACCCTTATTACGACGGATGAAGCCAGACATGGCGAGTTGCGGAAAGCCGCTCCCTCCGGTTGTAAAACTTTAAGCGGAGTTCCAGCCGTTCGGGAACTGGTTTTGCGCGGCGATGTGGATTTAATTCTTTGCGCCATTATTGGTACGGGCGGACTTTTGCCGGTAATTGACGCTTTGCGCGCCGGGAAAACCGTGGCTTTGGCCAGCAAAGAAGTAATGGTAATGGCCGGAGAACTGGTTTCCAGGGCCGCGCGGGAAGGCGGCGGGCTGCTTATCCCGGTAGACAGTGAGCACAGCGCGGTTTTTCAATGTCTTGCCGGGAACCGGAAAAGTGAACTGAACAGAATAATCCTTACTTCGAGCGGCGGCGCTTTCCGGGATTGTTCGGAAAACGAAATCGCCGCCGCCACTTACGAACAGGCCCTGGCCCACCCGACCTGGGATATGGGAGCCAAGGTTACGATTGACTCCGCCAGCATGATGAACAAAGCGCTGGAAATCGTCGAAGCCGGTTATCTGTTTAATCTCCCGGCCGAGAAGATAGATGTAATTATCCATCGGGAAGCTGTTATTCATTCGATGATTGAATTTGCCGACGGCTGCATACTGGCGCAACTGTCGGAGCCGGACATGTGTTTTCCGATACAATACGCGATGTGCTACCCGGAACGCGTCCCCAACCGGATGAAACCGCTGGACCTTTCCGCGTACGGGACATTAAGTTTTTCAAAGCCGGATAGAAAAAAAATACCGTCCCTGGATTTTGCTTACGAAGCTTTGCGCCAGGGAGGAACCATGCCTGCTGTCATGAATGCCGCGAATGAGATCGCGGTGGAAAAATTCCGCAAAGGCGAGATTGCCTTTCCTGAAATATGGGCTATCATAGAAAAAGTCATGGGGCAGCATAAAACTGCGGAGCAGGACAGCGTGGAAACCGTTTTGGAAGCGGACGCCTGGGCGAGAAGAAGCGCCGGAACTTTTTTTAAGATTTAGATTTAAGGAAAACACAAATTCAAAATAAAAAAATGATTCTGTCAAAATAAAAAATTCTATAATATAAATTTTTAAATAAAATCTGTCATAAATCAGGAGTGTGAATGGAAGCTTTTTTAAATATCCTTGAAGTTACAGGCTGTGTGCTGTTCGTTATTTTCTTTCTCGGTCTCTGTGTCTTCGTACATGAACTGGGACATTTCCTGACCGCAAAACTCTGCGGGCTGCACGTAAACGCTTTTTCCCTCGGATTTAAAAAAGCATGGGGCAAAACCATCAATGGCGTCGATTACCGCATCGGCTGGCTGCCTTTCGGCGGTTACGTTGATATTCCGCAGATCGATTCAACTGAAATTCCCCACGCCGCCGACGGCAAAGAACTGCCCCCGGCTAAACCGATACACCGGCTGCTCAGCGCTTTTGCCGGGCCTTTTTTTAATATTGTTTTCGGGTTTGCCCTGGGTTGTGTGGTGTGGTACATCGGGGTTCCGCAGGACAGCCCGAAAATGCGGGAAATAACCGTCGCTTCCATTGATAAAGCCGGCCCCGAATATAAAGCCGGACTGCGTGAAAACGACCGGATTTTCAAGATTAACGACAAAACTTTTTTCTGTACCTGGAAGGAATTCGTCTTTAAAACTATCCTGACGATAGGCGAAGTCAAGCTGGACGTGAAACGCGACAGCCGGAAACTTGAAATTTCCTATATCCCGGAACAAAATCCGAAAGCTCCGGAATCCATGAAATTCGAGAAAATGCCCTGGCCGTATTTTGATCCGAAAATCCCCATAGAAATGTTTCCCGAAAAAGACTCCCCGGCCGCCCAAGCCGGGATGAAGCCGGGCGATACTATTGTCAGCATTAACGGCGTAAAGATAGAAAATTACGACATATTCTTCGCCATAATAAACTATTCCAAGGGTAAAACCCTGAACCTGGTCGTCAACCGTGACGGCAAAAATATCAAACTTGCCCCGATAATTCCGAAACTTCATGAGGAAGCCATGGAGATACTGAAGGACGTTTACCGCATAGGAGTAGCCTTTGAACCCGGAACCTCTCCCCTGAAAGTGCTGATGGCTTCTCCCGGTTCCCCCGCTATGCGCGCCGGAATTAAAGCGGGCGATATTTTTGAAAAACTCAACGGAAAGGAAACTCCCGATTTCGATATTTTCCGCAAATTGCTCAAACCGCTTAAGGATGCTCCGTTTACCCTGCAAGTCAAACGCGGCGATAAAACCCTGGATATCAAACTGGCGGCGGAACAGCAGAAAATTTATTCCATCGGCGTCAGTTTAATGATCCTCGACCATCCAACGCCCTGGCAGCAATTCGTAAACGTGCTTGACATGAGCTATCGTTCATTGTGCGGGCTCGGCGTGTTTTTCATGAACAAAGCCGGCGCCACCAAAACCAAAAGCGCGATAAAACCGAGCAACCTCAGCGGCCCGATAGGCCTGGCGAAAACCCTTTACCGGTCGGTGCAGGCCGGTTCGATAAACTTCGGGCTGTATTTTGTCGTGCTGTTGTC
>JBAYCO010000220.1:0-6827 GCA_041668685.1 Victivallaceae bacterium
CTCCCGAATATGGCTTGCAGCCCGAACCGGACTGCCGTAAAAATGATTATTCCCCAGAATACCAGCCGGAACAGTCCGCCCGAAACTTCCGGCAGCATCACCCCGAAACCTGACTTTTTCAAAGCAAACCCCATAGCGAAGCGGGAAGTTACCGGCCGGTCATCGGAATTGATCAGTTGGTCCTTGCTGTTTTTTATCGTTTCAAGATAGGTTTTTTCCTGAAATTTTGCCCGGAAAGGATCGAATAAAGTATAGATATTCGCCGGCGGAAAATTTTCGGCCAGAACTTTAATTCCATTCAGACGTTTTTCAAGTATTTCCGGCGCGATGGTCAGCATTTTTGAATCGGATGCGAAAAAACGGCTGGAAGCGCCGGGTTTTAGAACCACATGTCTGAATTGCCTGTTCAGGGTTTTTAACAATGATGCTCCGATCATTTTCAACTCCCGGCCCATAAAATTCTCACCGCCGGGGAAACCGACGCTCAAAACCCCGCCGGACCGCAAAGCCCCGCCAAGTAAGCGATAAAAGTCCGCGCTGTAATAACGGTTCAGCGACAAAGCGGACGGAGCCGGAACCATATTGATGATCAGATCGAATTTATTGACGGCGTTTTTTACGTATGTGCGCACATCCTGTTTCGGCGTCGTCAACTTTCCCAAACCCTTGCGGTACTTTTCCGGCACGATTTTCAACAGGGCGGACGGATAATCCGGGTCGGCGTCCAGCCAGGCAACTTGTTCAATCCGCGGTATTTCGCAAAGGCTCCGGCACAAGGCAAAAGCCCCGGAACCGATAACCAGAACCCGGCGGGCGTCAGGTTTTTCGGCCATATTTTCCGCCGCCACGGACCATGCCGCTTCCCGGTTGGGAAGACTCTCGCAAATACTGTTCCAGCGGATAACGCTGAATTCATCACGGTAAATGCCGTAGTAATAGGCGGCCTGCGGCGTATTGAAACTGCCTTTATAGTTCCCTTCCGGCAACATTCTTTCCCATTGTTTCTCAGCTTTGGAACGATTCCCGGCTCCGGCAATACCAAAAACGAGGAAAGCTGAAAAAATCAAAGAAAATGAACTCACTCCGGTAATTACCTGTCTTCTTTTCCCGGAAACTCGTTTGTTCAAGTTATACAGGGTCGGAACAATACCAAGCAGAATCACTCCGAGAAAAAACACCGCTTCATCACAAGCGCCGAAATAAAGCAGGAACGTCACCGCCAGCGCCCCGGTAAAACTGCCGAGTGCGTCAAGCACATATATCCGGCCTGTCGGTAAAGTGGTATTTCTAACCCATTTAGCCCCGGTGACAAAGAGAAAACCTGTAACCAGGCTTACCGGGGAATTGAACAGGGTTACTGCGCCGGCAAGGCGCCAGAACGGAATAAGTTCGTATTCCGAAGCGCCGAGCAGTCCGCGGGCATTGAACAAAAGGTTTGACTGTAGAAAATAAGCCGGAATATACAGTAACAAAAGAAATTCATAAACTTTCACGGCCTTGCGATTGAGCCAAGGCAGCCATCCTGAAAACGCCCCCATGGCAATCCAGAAAAGCCATGAGAAAAAAAACAACCCGGTAGAAATTTCATTACCTTGAAATACCGCCAGAAATTTACGAAACAACAACGTCTGAGCCAGAAGACTGAAGACACCGACACAGAAAATAACCATGCCGTAATTACCAGAGTGGATCTTTCTAACTTTTTTCCTCATTTCCCCTTCTTTCCTTGATTCTTTTTTTACTTTTCCCCGAACACATCCGCCTGGAAAACTTCAAACTTAGCGCCTTCCCGCCAGCCGTTCCAGGACAGCCCGGCTTTCCGCGCTAAATACGATAAAGTTTCCTCCAAAGTCCAATCCTGTTCCGGAGCCACCTGCGGCAGAAAAACCGCGGCCGACCAGCCTTTTCGCAAAATAATGCCGTCCCGGTCAATAACAATATCCTTCCAGGATTTTACCGCTTTGGGCGGAGTCAATACGGAAATCTCAATATCAACATCTTTCAGTTCGTTCTTTTCCAACGGACTGAACCTGTGATCGTTAAAAGCGGCGGCTTTCGCCATCATCCCGACGACCTTGTAAAGCGGCACGCCCTGACGCGGATAATTGCCGATGCAGCCGCGCAAATTGCCTTTTTTACGGAGAGTAACGAACGCCCCCAACGGTTTATTCATATCCGGCGTTATGGAAATCCCCAATTCCTTGACGTCAGGAACGCGCTGTTCCTTCAGGTAAAATTCTATCGTTTTACGGGCCAACTGCAACAAATTCCGGCGGGTTTCCGGCGTCAGTATTTTCAACGAAACGAGTTTCCGGTTTTTCATCGCTTCCCATTTCCCGGTCACGGCGGCCGCAAGATAACTGACCGAATCCCCACCGGATCCGGCAATTTCGGCGGAGGTGCCGTATTTCAGGAGATGCGCTTCGGAATTTTCCGGAAGCATCGCCGTCAGCAAAGCAATCCCGGAACGCCCGCAAATCGTCGCCCCGGTTTTATCGATGAACTTAAAGAAACCGGCCGGATCTTTTTTCTGAACAAAAGCAAACGCTTTCAAATCCAGTTCGCGTATTTTCTCTCCCGTCTGGAAGTTTTCGCCGAACGGCGCGTAGCCGAATCTTCTGCCGTAATGGGTAAAATCGGAACTGACGACAAGCAAAGTATCCTTATCGATCAATGCCGACAGGACTCGCGCGATTTTCCGGACAGTCGGCAAGTCAAGCTGTCCCGCCAGCAACGGAACAACCTTGACTCCCGGAAGTATATATTGCAGCCACGGCAGTTCTATCTGAATGCTGTGTTCCCGGCCGTGATATTCGGTACGGCTGACTATGCTCGGAACGTTTTTCAGTTTGGCAATGAAATCATTATCCAGTTCAACCTTGCCGAGCGGGGTTTCATAAGCGTTGACATCCGGAATGCTGATCTGATTGACCAAAGCGTGGTAATGGCTTGGACCGATAATTATCACCCTTGAATATTTTCCCCCGACAAGTTCTTTTACCGCGTAACCGGCCACTTTGCCGGAAAAACGGTACCCGGCATGCGGCATGACCAGGGCAATTACGTTTTTATATTTTTTCTTCCCGGCCGAGGAAACATACCCGGCAATCTGCCCCCGAAGCCGGGCCGAATCCGCCGGATACCAGGAACCCGCCAGTTGCGATTTCATGACTTTCGCATTATCCCCCCGCCCGGCCATACAGAAAATCATCAACAATAAACAAAATAAGTTTTTCATCCCTGCCAGTCTCCTCTTTTACCGTTTTTTTTGATATTCAGCATTTTCAACCTGCCCGGATAAGAACGCGGTTTAACGCCCCTTAATGCCTTATTGTATATTTTTGCTGCGAACAGTTTGATTCCGGGCATAAGCGCCACTGTAGCGGTTCCGCATAGTTTCAAAAATGTTCTTTTGCCGATTTTCATTGCCGATATCATCCGTTTAATTTAATGTAGCTTAAGCGTCCCGCTTGAGCAAATTACACAACCGGGACGGTTGTGCTACATTCAACTATTTCCAGACCCCGTAAATTTTAGTTTTGCAGTCGGGACACGCGCCGTTTTTTATGTGGTTTTCAAGTATCCGGTAGCCGCTGCGCCTGATCAACACTTTGTTACAGTTCGGGCAATTGGTGCCGGACCATTCAGGATTCAGGAGATTGCCGACATAGATAAATTTCAAACCTTCAGCCAAAGCGATCCTCCGGGCGCGGGCCAGGGTGTTTTCGGACGTCGGCGGCAGGTCGCGCATCCGAAAGCGCGGGAAAAAACGCGAAAAATGCAGCGGCGTATCGGAGCCCATTTCCTTTTTGATCCAGCGGCAAAGAGCGGTAATATCACGGTCGCTGTCGTTAAGGGTCGGCAGGAGCAGATTGGTAACTTCCACCATTACTCCGGCATTTTTCGCCGTCACCAGCGTATTCTGCACCGGCTTCAAAGTCGCGCCGCAAACCTTACGGTAAAACGCGTCGGTCATTCCCTTTAAGTCAATATTGGCGGCATCCGTCACTTTGCAGAGTTCCAGCAGCGGCTTGCGGTTGATATAGCCCGCCGTTACCAGGATATTTTTTATTCCGGCCTGCCGGGCAAGCCGGGAAGAATCCAGCGTATATTCGTAAAAAATCACCGGGTCGGTGTAAGTATAGGCTATCGAACGGCATTTATTTTCGCGTGCCAGCCTGACCAGCCGTGCGGGCGGCGCCCGGTAAGCGGGAACGGCATCCGGCGGCGCCTGCGATATTTCCCAGTTCTGGCAGTTCAGGCAATGCAGATTGCATCCGGCGGTAGCGACGGAAAAAGCCCGGCTGCCGGGCAGAAAGTGATACAGGGGTTTTTTCTCGACCGGGTCCACATGCAGGGCGCAGGGATAACCGTAAGTGGAAGCGACGAGTTCCCCGTCAAGATTTATCCGCGCCCGGCAGTCGCCGCTCTGGCCCGGCTTAATAACGCATCGTTTAGGACAAAGTTCACATTGGACACTGTTCATTTACCCTTCTCCGGTTTTCCATTGTAGTAAATATAGAACCGCTTCAGGCTTATGCAACCGTAAAAGAAATAACCTATTCGCTTGCACTTCTGAATTTTCCGGGAGAACTGCCAGTCTGTTTTTTAAAGGCTTTGGAAAAATGATATATGTCGGAATAACCGAGTTCTTCGGCGATCCGCTTTATCGGGCGGTCGGAAAAACGCATGAGTTTAGCGGCGGCGTTTATACGCAAACGATTACGCATTTCGAGCGGCGCTTCACCGTATGCCCGTTTAAATTCGCGACAGAAATGTTCCGGCGACATACCGGCGGCGGACGCCAGTTCACACAGGGATAGTTTCCGGTCCAGCTTCCGCTCAATACAGCCGCGCGCTTTACTGAATCTGCCGTCCGCAGGACAAGCGGTCGGGCTTTCGCGCTCCGGTGAAAATATTTCCTGAAACAGAAATTCAAAAAATTTCTCTAATTTTTGATAAACAGGAAACGGAAAAGCCGAATTATATTCCGACAACACTTTTTCCAGTTCAAAATAAAGCTCATTCAGCCGGGCGCTTATTGAATCTTCAAGCCGCATAAGTATTTTTTCTGTTTTAACCTCTTCTCCATAGTATTTTGCCAACAGTTCGGGAAAGCTGACTTTCAGGTGCTTTTTCCCGGCAATAAGACTGAACGTGATTTCATGATAACTCGACTCTCCGGCCCGCAGCGGCGCAAAACAATGCGGAACTCCGGGCGGAACCAGCGCCAGGGTTCCGGGATGCGATTCGACGCGCCCGCCGCCAAGTTTGAAAAAATTATCTCCCTGAACGTAAAATACGATATGGAAAACGTCATGATTGTGTTCGGGAGGGTTCGGATGCGCCGCAGGCCTTTCGCAAGTATGAAATGTTTCCAGTTGCAGACGGTAAAATTCGCCCCGATCCTCCACCCCCAGCAACTGCGGATAAATCTGCCCGGAAGGCGACGCCGGGAAATAAGCTGTTTTTTTATTTTTCATCAATATTATACAAAATTATATCAATTTTTAACATTTAAAAAGCAGAAAAAAATATTATAATCATTAATATATAACAAAAATATCAATTAATCAACACAGGTAAAATATGAATTCACGCGAAACAATTATCGCCAATCTGGAACGCAGCAATGCGCCGCGGCCGGGTATAACCTTCGGCAAAGGCATGTTATGCGATATAGTCTTAAGTGGTCCCGACAGTCCTGAAAGCTACGAACAAAAGAGATGGATTGACGGTGAAGTGGAATACTATGACGACATCTGGGGAAACCTCTGGAGCCGCATGCGGGACGGCTGCCAGGCGGGAGAAATAATCGAACCGGCAATTAAGGAATGGAGCGATCTGGATAAATGGCGGCCGCCGGCTTTCGATACGGAATTATGTGCGGAAAATTATCGCAGAGGTTTTGCCGCACAACCCGACAAATTCAAGGTTGCCGGGCTTTCCGGCTGGGTTTTCGCGTCTTCGCGTTATTTGCGCAAAATGGAAATATACCTTATGGATCTGGCCCTCTATCCCGAAGAAGTCAAACGTCTGCACGAGCTTGTTGCCGGGGTTTTCCGCCTTCAGATCGAAGCCGCCGGAAAAGCCGAAGCGGACGCGATATTTTTCTGTGAAGATATGGGCACCCAGAACGGTCTGCTGATGAGCCCGGCAATGTGGCGGGATAATTTCGGGGATTTGTATAAAGGGCTTTTCGGGCTTGCGCATGATCTGGGGCTGAAAGTCATGATGCATTCATGCGGCAAAAATAATGAAATTATCGAACCTCTCCTTAAAGCCGGAGTAAACTGTTTTCAATTCGATCAGCCGGACGTTTATGATCATCAATGGCTCAAGGCCATGCTTGACAAATACAAGGCCGCTTTGTGGTCCCCCATCGATATCCAGAAAGTCCTGCCGACCGGAAACAAAAAATTAATCCGCGACGCCGCGGACCGGATGTTTGAAGCCTTCGGCGGCGGCCTGATCTTCAACCAATATGGCGATCTGCCCGGCATAGGCGTAAAAAATGAATGGAATCGCTGGGGTTACGAACGTATACTCGAACTATGCGGGCTGGGAATTACTCAATAAGCCAGTGTAGTGTTTCATTTGATGGTTTTAGTAGAGAGCAGCCTTGCTCCGCGACAAAAGGTTGTAGGTTTCACTGAAATCATTGATTTTCGATGCCGGAGCAAGGCTGCTCCTGGCACTACTACTTTATTTTATTCTGTAAAACCCCGTCCTTTGGGCGGGGTCATAGTTTTTCGGCTCTGCCTGAACATTATTGAGGTAATGTCGTGTTTGTCACAAATGAATGCGGCACAACCTGAATGTAGCAC
>JBAYCO010000221.1:0-6813 GCA_041668685.1 Victivallaceae bacterium
CAATGATGAAAATTCTGGACAGCGGCGATTTGTTTGAAGGCCTCGAAGGCGAAATTCAGGTCTGGATGTCGCACGGCGACAAGGTCGGCAAAACGCCTCCCGGCGACTTCAAAGTACTGGCCAGCACCTCCAATACCGAATATTGCGCGGTTCAGATCGGCGACCGCAATATTTACGGCATCCAGTTCCATCCGGAAGTCGTCCATACTCCGCAGGGCAAACAGGTTATCAGGAATTTCTGCCACAATATCTGCCAATGCGTCGGCAACTGGACAATCGCCTCGTTCATCGAAAATTCAGTTCGCGAAATCCGCGAAAAAGTCGGCGACAAACGGGTAATCCTCGGTTTGAGCGGCGGCGTCGATTCATCCGTCGCTTCCGCGCTGATCTATAAAGCCATCGGCAAACAGTTAACCAATATTTTCGTCAACAACGGCCTGCTCCGCAAAAATGAAGCCGACCGGGTAAAAAAGCTTTTCGGCGACAATTTCCAGATGGAGCTGGTTTATGTCGACGCCACCGAACAATTCATGGGCAAACTTGCCGGGATCGATGATCCTGAAACCAAACGCAAAATCATCGGGCACGAATTCGTCGAAGTTTTCGACAAGGCGGCCGACAGCATCGAAGACGCCGTGTTCCTGGCGCAGGGAACAACCTATCCCGACGTCATCGAAAGCGTTCCGATCGACGGCAATCCGGCGGCAATGATCAAGAGCCATCATAACGTCGGCGGCCTGCCGAAAGAAATGAAATTCAAACTGCTTGAACCGCTCTCCCGCTTATTCAAGGATGAAGTCCGCGAAGTCGGCCGACAGTTGGGCTTGCCGAAAGACGTCGTCATGCGTCAGCCTTTTCCGGGTCCCGGCCTGGCTGTCCGCCACATCGGAGCGGTAACGACTGAAACGCTTGACATTCTGCGCGACGCCGACGCAATCATCGTAGAGGAAATCAAAAAAGCCGGGCTTTACTATGACATCTGGCAGACTTTCGGGGTTTTCCTGCCGGTTAAAACAGTCGGCGTCATGGGAGACGAACGCACCTACGATAACGTGATCGCCCTGCGCGCCGTCGACAGTTCCGACGGTATGACCGCCGACTGGGTCAAACTTCCCTATGAAGTCCTCGAAAGCATTTCAAACCGCATCATAAACGAAGTCCGCGGGGTTAACCGGGTTGTTTACGACATCACCTCCAAACCCCCCGGCACCATCGAGTGGGAATAAAACAGGTTCAATATCCAACAAGGAATGTCCAATGGTGAAGAAAATAATGTTCTTGTTTTTATAGGAATATTTATTACTGTGGTTGGATTACTTTTATTAATGATACGCATTGGGACAATGCTTGATAGTAAAAAACATGAACATAATTTCGGGAACAGCCAGAAGTATTGAATTAACCGTGCCGCCGGGGTTGGCGGTGCGGCCTACTTCGGCGCGGGCGCGCAAGGCTTTGTTTGACAGTTTAGGGGATTTTACCGGCGCAAACGTTGTGGATATGTTTGCCGGGTGCGGCAGCCTCGGCCTGGAGGCCGCCAGCCGCGGCGCGGCAAGAGTCGTCATGGTCGAAAAATCCCGTACCAACTGTACTGCCATAGAAGAAAATGCCGCGAAAGTCCGCAAAGCCGGGGTCAATTCCGAAATAATCGTAATTCCCGCTGACGTGATGAGCGGTACTTACCGCACGAAAACTCCGCAGCCAGATATTATTTTCGCGGATCCGCCGTATCCGGAGTCAGTAGAATATTTTGAAAAACTTATGGCCGACAAAAAATTTGTCGAATGGGCCCGGAGCAGTTATCTTATCTGGGAAATCCCGTCGACGCCGGGCGCGGTCGGAAAATTTATGGACCATCCTGAACTGACTTCAAAAATAAAACGGTTCGGAAGCACGCAGTTTCTGGTGGCGGTGATTGAAAGCAAATAGCCATCTCAAATTTTGCAAAAACTCATGCGGAAAATAAAAATAAACAACTGGAAATGGGTGATTGAAGACCCGGCTCTGCTGCACGGCTGGTTTGAGCGCTGGGAGGATTTCGCCCGCGATTCCGCGGTTAAAAAAAATCCCGTTCGAACCGTGTTCCGGGTTGACGACCTCTTTTACGTCAAAGTGGAACAACCTTTCGAGTTCCGCCGTCAAATCCGCAGTTTTCTCCTCCCCAAGGCCGAACGGGAATTCCTTGTCGCCCGCGCCCTTGAAGCTGAAGGCGTCCCGGTGGTAAAGCATTTGGGCTGGGCTAAATGCGGCAGTTCCAATATGCTCCTGACCGAAGCCGTTCCGGACGCGCGCTCAGTACTCGAATACTGGCACAGCGAAATAATTTACGGCAACACCGCAAAGAAAAAATTCCTTGAAAGTTTCTGCGCTTTCCTGAAACAATTTTTCGCTTCAGGATTTTACCACCCGGATTTTCATACCGGCAATATTCTTTATTCACCTGCAACAGAAAGCTTCCTGCTGGTTGACGTTTACGGCCTCAGCCGCCCGGAAAAATTATCCGGTCGTCAGATCGATACCCATAGCCGTATATTTTTAGAACTTGCCGCCCGTCTAAGCGATAAGGAAGCGTGTGAGCTGCTTATGAAAGTCCGGGATGACTTCAGTCCGGAAGATGCGCTGGATTTCTGGCGGAAAGGCCTGGCGCAAAAAGCTCTAGCCGCCAATAAAAACTGGCCGAAACGCCAGGCGCAGATACAGGAAAATTATTCTAAATTCATCAGTGTCGTAAATAAAGGTGATATTGCGTTTCTGGTGCGCAAACAGCCGGGAGCGGTTCCCGCCGTGGCTTCAGACAAAATTCCCGATTGCCTCAACGGCAATTATTTTGATATAATGCGCCTGCCGCATGATGAGGCGGAAAATTTATGGCTGAAGTCTTTCCGGCTTGAACTTATCGGAATCGACCACCCGCGGCCGCTGGTTTTTGAAAAGCCCGGCGTCCTTTATTTTGAAAAAATTCCCGAATCTTCCCCCGAAGCCTCCGGGAATAAAGCACAGGAATATATTGCCCGTGCGGAAAACGCCGGCGTTAAAATTGACGCTGATTCCCTGCGGCAGCTCCCAAATGAACGGATTGTAAGTACAAAAGCGTTATTTGCTTAGGGCGTTATAAACCGCTTCCGCAATCAATAAATGCCCGGTGGAGTTAGGGTGTACAGGTTCAGGACAAATAGTATCCGCGTCATAATACTTCAGAACATTCTGGAATAATTCATGAGTTTTGACCAGGCCGGTATTATATTTTTTGCTCATTTTCCTGGTGACAGCAATATAATCAGGAATATTTTTGAGGACTTCCGTACGCAAGGATTTTGAATCGGCGTCACGACTCATGCAAAAGGGCTCCAAAAGCAGGATTTTGCAGTTCGGCAACTCTTTCGTTGTACGGGAAAGAATATCGTTATAAGCGTCGGCATGTTTTTTTAACGCCTCATTTTTTTTCATATTACCACCCAAATACTGGTGCAAATCATTGATCCCGATCAGGATAACCAGGCACTCCGGTTTGAAAAACATCACATCATCAGTCCAACGGTCTCGAAGCTGCCAGACGGTATTGCCGCCGATACCTTTATTGATTATTTCTATTCGTTTGGACGGTTCGCGGGCAATAAGCATATCGCGGAAGATTTTTACATATCCGTTCCCGTACGGACGTTCCGTCGTCCTTCTTCCTGTATCGGTAATACTATCGCCGATAAACAGAATTTTCCGGCCGCCTTTAACTTGCAAAGACATTTTTTCGTCTCCTGATTAATTAATGTAAAAAAACAATTCAGCTATTATACATTCCCTAATTATAATTTTCATAACAAAAGCGGATGAAGTTATATTTTTTTGGAATTTATTGTCATCAAATGTTCAGTCAAAAACTTTGTAAAAATCTGTTTACATGGTATATTCCGCTTTTGCTGAACAAGAATAACGAATAATGTAGCTTAATTGAGCATTTACGCAACCGGGACGGTTGCGCTACATTAAATCAAGAGAGTTTAAGTACATGGACGAGTCAGAAAAAATCAATTCTGCGGAAGAAATAAAGGAAACAATACCGGCGGAAATCCGAAAAATTCCGGTTGTCGCCATCGTCGGCCGGCCGAATGTCGGGAAATCATCTTTATTTAACGCGATCATCCGCAAACGCGTTTCCATCGTCCATGAAATGTGCGGCGTTACCCGTGACCGGGTTGTCGCCCCGGCGGTATGGCAAGGCAGACATTTTCAGCTTGTGGATACGGGCGGTTTGGGAATGCCGACCGGGAAAACCCGCAATATCGATACCTGGGACAAATGCATTGCCGAGCAAGTCGAAGTCGCTATTGGCGACGCTGATATATTGATTCTGGTGGGTAATGTCCAGGAAGGCGTTGTTCCCCTTGACGGGGAAGTGGCCCGACGGCTCCGAACCTGCGGAACCAAGGTTATCCTCGCGGCGAATAAAAGCGACAACCCTCAATTGAGCGCGGAGGCTGCGGAGTTTTCCGCGCTGGGTTTTGAGGAAATCATCCCGGTATCATCGCTTCACCGGCAAAACATCGACCTGCTTCTGGACCAGGTGGTAAAAGACTTCGAAGAACTTGCCATTACCGAAGAAGAGCAGGAACCGTTCAGGATAGCGGTGGTTGGCCGCCCGAACGTCGGGAAATCCTCGCTGGTTAACGCTCTCCTCGGGGACGACCGGGTGATCGTCAGCGATGTCGCCGGCACTACCCGCGATTCTGTGGATGTCGATTTCGAACTCGAATACAAAGGTGAAAAACTGCCCGCTTCACTGATCGATACCGCCGGGCTGCGCAAACGCGCCAAAGTCCGCAACGCGGTTGAGATGTTCAGCATAATGCGCTCCAAAGAAGCGGTTGAACGCGCCCGGCTGGTGCTGTTTCTGGTTGAAGCCTCGCCCGCGGGAGTAACGGCTCAGGATCGCCGGATCGCCGCTATGGTTGAAGAATCCGGCAAAGCCTGTGTTGTGGTGGTAAATAAATATGACGTCCAGCGTTCCGAACATTCGCAGGAAGAACTCCTTAAGGAACTGCGGTTCTCGATTCCGGGCATGAGCTATGCCCCGGCGGTTTTCGTCAGCGCCAAGGAAAAATACAACCTCGACGGCCTCCTTGACCAGGCCGCCCAGGTCATGGAACAACTGGAACTGCGTATCCCGACCTCGACGGTAAACCGTGTACTCAATGATGCTTTCGAACGGGTTTCGCCGCCGGTCACCGGAAGGTCCCCGCTGAAATTCTATTATGCGCTCATGGTCGCGAACGAACCGCCGCATTTCATCATGTTTGTCAATGAACCCAAATACTGCGCCGCCAACTACCTCAATTATTTGAAAAAGGCTCTGCGCAGCGCTTTTGATTTCACCGGTCTGCCGATAGTCCTCACTTTGCGGGCGCGCCCCAAAAAATTCGCCAGTGTTCACACGGAAGGGCGCTCCGCCAAAAACAAACCCGGCTCAAAGGCCGCAATCGCCAAATTTGTCCGCAATAAGAAAAAAATAAAAAAAGAGCAGGAACGCGGAAAAAATAAGCGAAACACCTCCGGGAAACCGAACAGAAACAAAAGAAAATAAAGTTTTTAAGCGAACAAAAACTTTTGCCGGCCTTCTTTCATCCCTCGAATAAACCAATCGTTGTTTGACGGAAGTTACCTGATTTTTTAATAAATTTGAACTTTTTGCTTGCAAGATTATTACTTTTGCGATATTTTTTATTAAAATCAGGAGATTAATTGTATGAGTCAGACAGCCTGAATTCAGCAATTAAGCTTCGTTAGACATGAAAAAAGCAACCTTCAGGAGGGAAACGTTAGATGAAAAAACTGTCAATTATTGTTATCGCGTTAATAGTGCTCGGAGGTTTTAATATTGTTCAG
Organism: Victivallaceae bacterium; assembly: GCA_041668685.1. GTDB lineage: Bacteria > Verrucomicrobiota > Lentisphaeria > Victivallales > Victivallaceae > JAHOYW01. Next base: position 5,878 of record JBAYCO010000221.1, read on the forward strand.
GGCGCGGAACAGGGAAAGAAAAAAGCAACCGTGAAAACCGCCCCGAAAAAAGCAGTTGCGCAAAAAGCCAAAGTCCAAAAGCCTGCCGCGCCGGCCAAAACCGCCGTTTCTCCCAAAGCGCCGGTACTCCCCTCTGAAAAATGGGATTTCCTGCAAATCGGTTTCTGGTTCGGGTTTCCGAGTTCAACCAACAACGTCAACGTCGGCGGGATAAAAGTCGGGGCCCCGATTTCATCCGGCGAAAGCACTGTCTGTGGTATTGAAGCGGCTCTTGTTTGCGCGGCCACCGACAATGTGGACGGCATCCAGACTTCCTGTTTCTTCAACAAGGCGAAAGTTGTCAACGGCCTGCAGTTCAGTATCATGAACTGGAGTGAAAAAGTCACCGGCCTGCAACTTGGAATCATCAATGTATCCACTGGAAACTCTTTCCAGATCGGAATCGTAAATTACATCAAAGGCGCCCTGATACCATGGATGCCGGTCATTAACGTCAAATTTTAGAACTTGCAAATAACTAAACAGGAGTAAAATGATGAAAAAAACGATTATATCGGCAGTGGTGTTATTTCTTAGTGTTTTCGCCGTAATACCTTCGTATGCGATTGGATACGCGAGCAGTTGCAAAGAAGCCAAGCTTCCCCGGACTGACTGGACTTTCTTCCAAATCGGTTTCTGGGTCGATGCCCCCAGTTCAACCGCCAATTCAAATGTTTACGGACTGAAAACCGGTTGGCCGATAAGTACGGGGATCGGGCGCGTCTGCGGTAATGAAATATCATGGTTCGTTGCCGGGACTGACGAAATAAATGGTTTACAGGCCTGTTTTATAATGTGCTTCAGTGAATTCATCGAGGGTATCCAGGCGTCAGGCGGCACTTCCCTCAGCCGGAACGTCAAAGGTATCCAGGCGTCCCTGGGAGTATGCTACAACCA